>NZ_FKLA01000008.1:300000-573044 GCF_900078395.1 Anaerotruncus rubiinfantis
AGTGACCTGCTCGACGCGGTTTCGGCGATCGAACTTTCTCGCGCGGTTATCCGCAACATCAAACAGAACCTGTTCTGGGCGTTCTTTTACAATTCCATCGGCATCCCGCTGGCAGCGGGCGTATTCTTCTCGGTGCTTGGCTGGAGGCTCAATCCAATGTTCGCGGCTGCGGCCATGAGCCTGAGCTCGGTCTGCGTCGTATCGAACGCTCTGCGGCTAAAATTGTTTAAACCGCGCCGCGGCGCGTTGGCGGAGATTTCCGTCCCCATAGAAACCGAATCCAAAATCGTAAAAACAGAAACGAAAGAGGTTGTGAAAACAATGAAAAAAACCATGAAAATCGAAGGCATGATGTGCGCGCATTGTTCCGGCCGTGTGGAGAAGGCGCTCTGCGCGCTGGATGGTGTGACCGCCAAAGTGGATCTGGAAGCCAAGACAGCCATGATCGAAACCGAAGGCAGGGTGGACGACGACGCGCTCAAAGCGGCGGTGGCCGACGCGGGCTACGAAGTCGTCTCGCTCGACTGAGGCCGTGTTATGAAGGCGGATAAACAGAAAGTTACCCGGCTGCTCCGCACCGCGCGCGGGCAGATTGACGGCGTGCTCAAGATGATTGAGGAGGATCGGTACTGTATTGACATCTCCAACCAGATCATGGCGGCCGAGTCGGTGCTCTCCCGCGCGAACAAGGAGGTGCTGCGCGCCCATATGGAAGGATGTGTGGCAGACGCGTTTGAGGCGGGTGACGCGCAGGAGAAGCTTGATGAAGTGATGGATCTGCTCGATAAATTAATAAAATAACAAAATAAAAAAGTTCCGCCCCGGAATTCCGGGGCGGAACTTTTTTTGTTCTGCTGCTTCATTTTGCGAAAAAGATGCAAAAATGGAGGGAGCGATTGGAAAATGAAAGATAAAAAATTATCATTTGTTGACTTTTTCATTCCCGGATGGTAGGCTATAAGCAACAAGAAAAATCCTTTTAAAATGAATGGATGCTGTTAAAAATCAATCAAAATATTGGATATTTGTCAAAAAAATATCCATAATGTGAATTTATAGACAATCTAAATTGCATTTTATGAGAAGATGTCTATTTGCGAAGCGAATTCAATGTGATAAAATATTATCGAAACAAGGAGGATTCACCTATGGAACAGGCAACCAAATGCACATGCTGCTGCTCCGACGATCCTGGGGAGCTGCTCGGACGGATCGCCCGACTGGCCGCCGAATACAAGGGCAGGGAGGGCTCGCTCATCCAGGTATTGCATCTTGCACAGGGAATTTATGGATATCTTCCGCTTGAGGTGCAGAAGGTGGTGGCGGACGGACTTGACCTGCCGCTTTCGGAGGTTTCGGGCGTCGTGAGCTTCTATTCCTTCTTTTCGACTCAGCCGCGCGGTGAGCATACCATCCGCGTCTGTCTTGGAACCGCCTGCTATGTGCGCGGCGGCAAGAAGATTGTCGAACGTCTGGAAAAGCTGCTCGACGTGGGGGTGGGCGACACGACCGCCGATGGCAGATTCACCTTCGAAGTCGCGCGCTGCATCGGCGCCTGTGGGCTTGCCCCGGCCATGTCGATCGATGATGTGGTCTATAAACAGGTGAACCCGGATAAGCTCGAAGAGATCCTGAAACGCTATTACAAGGAGGACGAGGACGATGAGCCCATTTAAAGCGGCCTGCCCCCAGGACCTTTCACAAATCAAGGCGGATTATCTCGCTGCCGAAAAGCAGTGGGAATACCGCGTGCTCGTCTGCGGCGGAGCGGGCTGCATCTCCTCCGACTGCGCGGCGGTGCAGAAAGCGCTGGAAAACGCGCTTTCCGCGCATGGACTGGCCAAACGCGTACATACCGTTGTCACCGGCTGCATGGGGACCTGCGCCGTCGGACCGGTATTGCTTGTGGAGCCCGGCAACATTTTTTATGTAAAGATGGACCCGGAAAAGGTGGAAGAGGTCGTTGCCCGTCATCTCATGGGCGGCGAAATTTTGGAGGAATACACCTTTTTTGACCGCGCGCAGAATAAACGTGTCCCCAGGCTTGACGAAATTGGTTTCTTCAGAGACCAGGTCCGCATCGCGCTGCGCAACTGCGGCCGGATGGAATACGCTTCTCTTCCCGCCTACATCGCGCGGGACGGATACTTTGCGCTGGCCAGGGCGCTCACGATGACCGACGCCGAAGTCGTTGCGGAAATGAAGGGCTCCGGGCTGCGCGGACGCGGCGGCGCGGGCTTCCCGGTTGGGATCAAATGGGAAGCTGGAATGAAAGCCCCGAAAGGACAAAAATACATCGTCTGCAATGCCGACGAAGGCGATCCGGGCGCGTTTATGGACCGGTCGCTGCTGGAAGGCGACCCCCACGGCATCATCGAGGGCATGCTGATCGGCGGCTATGCCATCGGCGCGGATAAGGGATTTGTCTATGTCCGCGCGGAATACCCGATCGCGGTCGAACGGCTCTCGAACGCGATCGGGCAGGCGCGGGAAGCCGGGCTGCTCGGGAAAAATATCCTCGGCAGCGGCTTCTCATTCGACCTCGAAATCCGTATCGGCGCGGGCGCGTTCGTCTGCGGGGAGGAGACCTCGCTGCTCGCCTCGATTGAAGGCCGGCGCGGCGAGCCACGCCAGAAACCGCCGTTCCCGTTCGAAAGCGGCCTGTTCGAGAAGCCCACCATCATCAACAACGTCGAAACGCTCGCGAACGTCGCGCCGATCATTCTGAACGGCGCGGCATGGTACCGCCGGTTCGGTACCGAAAAGAGCGCGGGTACCAAGGTGTTCGCGCTCGCGGGCGACATCGAGACCGCCGGCATCATTGAGGTGCCGATGGGCATCCCGCTCGGAGACATCATCTATAAAATCGGCGGCGGCATCCGGGGCGGCAAACGCTTTAAGGCGATCCAGTCGGGCGGGCCGTCCGGCGGCTGCCTCACCCGGGCGCATTTGAACACTCCGGTCGATTATGAGTCGCTCTCCGCGCTCGGCGCGATCATGGGGTCCGGCGGGCTGGTGGTCATGAATGAGGACACCTGCATGGTCGATACCGCGCGGTACTTCCTCGATTTCATCAAGGACGAATCCTGCGGCAAATGTTTGCCCTGCCGCACCGGCACCAAGCGGATGCTCGAAATCCTCGAACGGATCACCGAGGGCAACGGCAGAGACGGCGACATTGAGATGCTCGAGGAGCTCGCGGGCGCCTTAAAAGAGACCGCCATGTGCGGCCTTGGGCAGACTGCCTCGAACCCGGTGCTCAGCACGATCAAATATTTCCGTGAGGAATACGAGACCCATATCCATGACAGGCACTGCGCCGCGGGCGTCTGCGCGGAGCTGCAGACCGCGCCCTGCCGCAACGCCTGCCCCGCGAACGTCTATATCCCCGGCTACATGGCGCTGGTCGCGGCCGGCAGGCTGACCGACGCCTATCAGCTCATCCGGCAGGAAAACCCCTTCCCCGCGGTCTGCGGGCGTGTCTGCACCCATCCGTGCGAAAATCACTGCCGACGGGCGCAGGTGGACGAACCGCTTGCAATCTGCGGTGTGAAGCGGTTCATCGGGGACTACGCGCTGCGCGACGAATACAATATCCCGCTTGTACAGTCCCGTCCCGCGACCGGCAAGCGGGTCGCGGTGATCGGCGCGGGTCCGTCAGGACTCTCCTGTGCCTATTACCTCGCGCATCTCGGCCACGAAGTAGACGTCTATGAAGCCGAATCGGTCGCGGGCGGCGTGCTTTACTGGGGCATCCCGGAATTCCGTCTGCCCAAAGAGGTGCTCGCCAAGGAAATCCGCGCGATTGAAGCGGCTGGGGTGAAGATTCACCTGGATGTCAAGATCGGTCGTGATATCCCGTTTGAAGAGCTGCGGCAGCGGTCGGACGCGGTCTACCTCGCGGTCGGCACCCAAAAGTCGAAATTGCTTGGTATCCCGGGAGAAACGCTCGCCGGTGTGGAAAGCGGGCTTGCGTTCCTGCGCAGGGTCGGGCTCGGCATTGACAAAAGCGTGCCAAAACGGCTGGTTGTCGTGGGCGGCGGCTCAACCGCGATGGATGTGGCACGCAGCGCGGTGCGCCTGGGCGCGCAGGCGGTCACCATCGTCTATCGCCGCACCGAGGAACAGATGCCGGCCGGCGCCGAAGAGGCGCGGGAAGCCCGGGAAGAGGGGATCCGGATCATTCCTCTGGTTTCCCCGTCCGCAATTATCGGGGATGACGACGCGGTCTGCGGCATCCAGTGCGTCCGCCGCGCGCTTGCTGATTATGGCAAAGATGGCCGCCGCCGCTCGGTGGAAGTACCGGGATCGGAATTCGTGATCGACTGCGACGGGGTCATCACCGCCGTCAACCAGGATGTGGACAGCAAATTCTATCAGACGACCGAGGTCAATGTGACTGCTTCGGGCGCGCTCGACATCAACAAATTCACCTCCCAGACCTCGCGCGAAGGGATCTTCGCCGGCGGAGACGCCTCCCCGTGGGGCCAGAATGTGGTCATCCAGGCAATTGCCGACGGCAAACGCGCCGCTTCAAACATCGATAAATATCTGGGCGGTACCGGGGAACTCAACAAGGGCGAATGGATTGACATCCCGGTGATCGAGGACAACGAAGTCACCGAGCCGCATGGCCGGTTCCCATTCCGCGCCGTCCCGCCCGAGGAGCGCTGCGACAGCTTCTGTGAAGTGTCGCGCGGATTCCACAAGCTGGATGCGATGGGCGAAGCACTGCGCTGCCTGCACTGCGAGAGGAGGTAAGAAAGATGATCCATTTGACAATCAACGGAAAAGCCATCGAGGCGCCGGACGGCGCGACAATTCTGGAGGCCGCCCGCCTGTATAACATCGGCATCCCGAGCCTCTGCCATCTGAAAGATATTCATACCTACGGCTCCTGCCGCATCTGTGTGGTTGAGGTGGAGGGGATGAAAAACCTTGCGGCTTCCTGCATTGTGAAGGCGAAGGAGGGGATGGTGGTCCACACCCATTCCTCCAAAGTGCGCGCGGCGCGTAAGGTGCTCTACGAGCTACTGCTTTCCGACCATCCCAAGGACTGCCTGAACTGTACCCGAAACCAGAACTGCGAATTGCAGGAGCTCGGCTATACGCTCGGCGTAACCGAATCCCGTCTTTCGGGGGAGATGTCCCCGGCCAAGGTGGACGTTTCCCCGTCCATCACCCGCGATACATCAAAGTGTGTGCTCTGCCGCCGGTGCGTGACCGTCTGCAACCGTATCCAGGAGGTCGGCGCGATAGGCGCCCAGAACCGCGGCTTTGCAACGGTGGTGAGTCCGGCGATGGGGCTGCCGCTCGATTCTACCGCCTGCGCCATGTGCGGACAATGCACCGTCGTCTGTCCGACCGGCGCGCTCACCGAAACCGACGGCCTTTCCAAAGTCTGGGCAGCGCTCGAAAACCCTGCGAAGCGGGTCGTCGTGCAGGTCGCGCCCGCCGTGCGCGCCGCGCTGGGCGAGGAATTCGGCCTGCCCGCCGGGACGCTCGTCACCGGGAAAATGGCTTCGGCGCTGCATGAAATCGGTTTTGACGATGTGTTCGACACCGACTTCGCGGCTGACCTGACCATCATCGAGGAGGGCACCGAGCTGCTCGGGCGGCTCAGTGCGGCCCTCACCGGCGGCGAAGCCGCACTGCCGATGCTCACCTCCTGTTCGCCTGGCTGGATCAAGCACATCGAGCATAAATATCCGGCGCAGCTTGGTCATCTTTCCTCCTGCAAAAGCCCGCACACGATGCTCGGCGCGCTGGCCAAAAGCTTCTATGCCGAGAAAATCGGCAGGAAACCCGAGGAAATGTTCGTCGTTTCGGTGATGCCCTGCACCGCCAAGAAATATGAGATCCAACGTCCGGAGATGGGACAAAACGGCATCCCGGATGTGGACGCGGTGCTCACCACCCGGGAGCTTGCCCGGATGATCAAGGCCTCCGGCATCGATTTTTTGAACCTGCCAGAGGGCGGCTTCGACCGGCCGCTCGGCTTGTCGACCGGCGCGGCGGACATCTTCGGCGTGACCGGCGGCGTCATGGAGGCCGCGCTGCGCACCGTCTATGAGCTGGTGACCGGGCGGGAGCTGCCGTTCGACGGGTTACACGTCACCCCGATTGTAGGTCTTGAGCAGGTCAAAACCGCTTCGCTCACCATTGAGGGAGCCTTGCCGGATTTTGCGCATCTGGAGGGCGTGACCGTGCGGATCGCCGTCACAAGCGGCCTTGCGGGCGCGGATATCCTGATGGACCAGATCGCGGCGGGAAAGTCGCCTTACCACTTCGTCGAAGTCATGGGCTGCCCGGGCGGCTGCATCAATGGCGGCGGCCAGCCGCGTCCCAAAGAGGAGGGCTACCGCGAGAAACGCGCGGCGGCGCTCTACCGCGAGGACGAAGGAAAGCCGATGCGCAAAAGTCACGAAAACCCCGATATCACCGCGCTTTACGAGGAATATCTTGGTGCGGCGAACGGGCATCTGGCCCATGAGCTGCTGCATACCCATTATGTCCCGCGCGGGCTCTATAACCAACTGGTGCGCTGATCTTTCCGGCCCGGGCCTGCTCCACGCGGCCATGCCGCATGCCGCGCACCTGAAATTTGACCCACTTCTCATACTTTCATAGGACACAAACCGCGGGAAGGCCCGGCCGATTGAATCGGCCGGGCCTTCCCGCGCCTTTGAGCCGCGAATCTTTCATATCGGAGTCCGGATTTCGCTTGGCCAGCCGGCGGGCCCCGTTTTGTTCCATAGAGGAGAAAAATATGGATATACTGGTTAGGGGGGGCTGCCGGAGTGATTCCCTCTTGACATAATATACAGAAAAGGTATAATTAAAAAGGACTATAACAGGCATAGAAATACCTGTGACAGAAAGGAAGAGAAAGATGTCAGAAGCTGTATTATGGGCCGCGGGAGGAACCGGATTCACCTTCCTGATGACCTCACTGGGCGCGGCGGTGGTGTTCTTTTTCCGCAGCAAGGTGAATATGAGCATCCAGCGGATGTTCTTGGGCTTTGCGGCCGGAGTGATGATTGCGGCTTCGGTCTGGAGCCTGCTGATCCCGGCAATCGAGGAGGCCGAAGCATCCGGGATGGTTGGATGGATTCCCGCCGCGGGTGGTTTTGTGCTGGGAGTTGCCTTTTTGATGGCGATGGACAGCCTGCTTCCTCACTTGCATCCGAACGCGCGCGATCCGGAGGGGATGTCCTCCTCCTGGAAACGCACCACGCTGCTGGTACTGGCGGTCACGCTTCACAATATCCCGGAAGGGATGGCGGTCGGCCTTTCCTTTGCGCTTGCGGCGCAGCACGGCAATGACCCGGCGCTCTATGCGTCGGCGATGGCGCTCGCAATCGGCATCGGCATCCAGAATTTCCCGGAAGGCGCCGCGATTTCCCTGCCGCTGCGGCAGGAAGGGGCCTCATCGGGCCGCGCGTTCCTGTATGGCAGCTTTTCCGGTTTTGTGGAACCGGTCTTTGGTGTTCTGACCGTACTGATCGCGGGCGGAATCCAGCCGCTGATGCCGTGGCTGCTCTCTTTTGCGGCGGGCGCGATGCTTTATGTCGTGGTGGAGGAGCTGATACCGGAAGCGCATCTGGGCGATCACTCAAATGTGGGGACGCTCGGTGTCATGGCAGGATTTTTGATCATGATGATCCTCGATGTGGCGCTTGGGTAATCGGAACGGACGGGGATATTTCAGAAAGCCGCGCGGCTTTCTGTGAAAGATTCCGAAAAAAGGAGGAAGCCCGCAGCCGCTGTTTGCGGACGGCTGCGGGCCTTTGTGGTAGGGAATGGCGTCCCTTGTAGAAAGAGGAGATGGTATACATGTATGAAACCACAGAGGTGTTTCACATGGTTAGTTGCAGCTAACCATGTGTTTATATTAGCATCCGCTAACTGAGATGTCAATAGGTTTTAAAAAAATTTCCGGGGATTGCGAAATTTTCAGATTCCGGTATACTGTAAAAGGATTACATCCGGCAAAAAAAGCTGGAAAAGGTGGGACTGGAATGACAGAAAAACAAAACCGGCAGATGTCCGAATCCTTTTTGATTGGGGCGCTGCTGGCGGTGGTCGGCGGCTTTCTGGACGCATACACCTACCTCTTGCGCGGCGGGGTTTTTGCGAATGCTCAAACGGGGAACATCGTGCTTTTGGGATTGAATCTCGCGCAGATGCGCATTGGGAGAGTGTTTTATTACCTTATCCCGATTCTGGCTTTCGCGGGAGGCGTATTGGCGGCAGAGCTGGTGAAACGGCGCTTCCGAGAACATCCCCGGCTGCACTGGCGGCAGATTGTCGTCGCGGTTGAAATCCTGGTACTGGCGGGTGTGGCATTTCTCCCACGGGGGGATCTGGATGTGTTGGCCAATGTTGCGATATCCTTCTTGTGCGCCATGCAGGTGGAGAGTTTTCGAAAGATCAACGGCAGCGCCTATGCAACCACCATGTGCACTGGAAATCTGCGCAGCGCGACCGAACTCATTTACCGGTTTTGTGTGAGCGGGGACCCGCAGGAACGCAAAAAGAGTCTGCAATATTATGGGATCATCCTGTTTTTTATCGCGGGTGCGATTCTCGGCAGCTGGCTTGCGGCGCTTTATGCCGAGCGTTCAGTGCTGTTCTGCTGCGCGTTGCTGTTCACCGGATTCGGTGTGATGTTTATCCGTGGGGAAAGGGAAAGATAGACTGGGCGCCCAATCGGGCCCCCAGTTTTTTGTCCGGAAAAGAATGGCGGATCAAACAAGTGGAATAGCAAAAAACTGGTAATTTTGGCTAAAGCAAAATATAGTTGCCTAGATTTTGTTACGAAAATCAAAAAACAGATTGTTTTTTGATTGACAATTGCCGGTCAAATAGGCTATAACTAAAGCGCACGATAGATTAACGATTACCTATGCAAACTCCTTAAAATTACCTATGGAAGTTGATAGGTTTTATTTTATATGCAATAGGCAAACGATTGCCGATTAACGATTGCCTATTGAAAAGGGGGATGTGGCTGTTGAAAGAGGCACAATATGCGACTTTGAAGGATGTGGCCCAACGCGCCGGCACCACAGCCGCCACCGTTTCTTACGTACTCAGCAATTCCAAAAAACGCTATATCAGCGAGGATATGCGCCGCCGGGTCGAACAGGCCGCGCGTGAACTCAATTACGTCAAGAGCAGCGCGGCCAGTTCGCTGCGCGGCAAGAAGCGCAAAATCATCGCCGTGCTTGTTCCGCAGTTTCGCAACCAGTTCTTCACCGAGCTGGTGCTGGATATTGAAACGGTTGCCGACCGGTTCGGCTACATCCTCTCCATCTGCAACACCTTCGACGACCCGGACCGCGAGGCGGAGATCTTAAATCGCATGCAGGCGCAGCGGGTCGACGGATATATCATCACCCCGTCGGCGCGCGGCGGCGAAAATACCCGACAGATCCGCCAGATCGGCGTGCCGCTTGTGGTGGTTGACCGATCGCTTGATGTTGATGAGGACTATTTTTGGGTTTCTTCCCAGAACTACGAAAGCGTCCAGCTCGCGGCCGATTATCTCATCGGGCATGGACACCGGAAAATCGCCTATATCGGCTGGGAAGCGGATTTCGGCGGGCTGCAGCAGCGTGAACAGGCCTATTGGGAGTCCCTTGAACGCGCAGGTATCCCGCGGGAGGACGGTATTGCCTATAATGGCTTATTCACCGAACAGGATGGCGCAAAGCTCACCCAGCGCGCGCTGGCTGAGCATCCGGATGCCACAGCGCTTGTCTATGCTTACAACGTGCAGGCGCGCGGCGGCGTACAGTACCTGGCGCAGCATGGAATCGTCCCCGGCAGGGATATTTCGCTCATCATCATCGGTTCGCCAAACTGGGCGCGCACAGGAGCCAACAATTTCACCTGCGTAGACCTTGGCGGGGGCGGGCTTGGCAGAATGGCCGCAGAGATGCTCTTTGAGATCATCGAGAGCGAGAATCCGCCCGCGCCGTGCAAACAGATACAAAGCTGCTTTTTAGTAGAAGGCAGTTCGGTATACAGATTATAAGGAGGAATAGACAGAATGGAAAAGAAGAAATCATTGATTATCGTGATCGCGGTTGTCGTGGTCGTGCTGATCGCAGGGCTCGTCGTCACCAACATGATGGGCAAAGAGGACAAGTATCCTTCCCGCGACATCAACATGGTTGTGCCGTGGAATCCGGGCGGGTCCACCGACCTGACCGGCCGTGCGCTGGCTGACGCCATGGGCAAAAGCCTGGGCACCAACATCGTTGTCACCAACACCCCTGGTTCCGGCGGATCGGTCGGATCGCTGACCGTCATGAAGGCGGAAAAGGACGGTTACAACGTCCTTGCCAACGGCATGCTGGCGCTGACCTCAATGCCCGTGCTCGGCTACACCGAAACCACCCAGCGCGATTGGGACTACTACCTCGCAACCTTCACCCCGAACGTCCTGGCCGTCAAGGCCGACTCTCCGTATCAGACCGCGCAGGATCTGCTTGACGCAATGAAAGCGAACCCGGGCGAGATCACCGACGGTACTGGCGGCATGGGATCCGGCGGACACATCGGAATCGAGGTGCTCTGCGCGGCAACCGGCCTGACCTACAAGCATGTCCCGTATGAGGGCGGCGGTAAAGCTGTCACTGCGGCGCTCGCCGGCGAAGTGGACTTCACCAGCCAGCTGCTTGTCGAGATGCAGGATATGTTCGTTTCCGGCGACATGCGCGCACTTGCGAATTTCACTGAAAACGACATCACTCTGGAAAATGGCACTGTTATCCCGTCGATTCTGAAATTTGCCCCTGAACTGGCTGACCGTATGCCGATGGGCGAGACCACCGGTATCGCTGTCCCGAAGGGCCAGCCGGATTATGTCTACGAGGCGCTGGACAAAGCGTTTGACGAGGCGGTCAAGAACGAGGACTTCCTGTCCTTCTGCAAGACCAAAGGCTTTATCGTCAACACAATGGGCCGCGCGGAGGCGGAGCCTTACATCGAGAAACTTGCCTCCACTGTCACCTGGACCCTGTACGACTGCGGCGTCGCGACGATTTCTCCGGAAGAGTTCGACATCCCGCGCGCATAAGAAGTTTGACCGGGGCGCCTGACGGGCGCCCCGGATGGAATGAAAATGAAGCGGTTAGATGTCTAAAAAGCTCTAGCCGCTTTTCTTTAGACAGTTACAAGGAGTGAGATCGTGGAAAACGATAAAAAGCGATTGGATTTTGTCTCGTCGGTCGTGATGTTCCTGCTTTCGATCTATGTGATCTTTGAAGGGATTCACATCTATCACGAGGCTGGAAAAGTCTTTTATTTGTCCCCCGCGTTGGTTCCGACAATGCTGGGGTGCGTACTTTGCCTTCTGAGCGTGGTGCTCTTCGGCTACAGCCTGAAAGATGGGGGAATCTCCGCGCGCATGGCGGAGGTCAAAACCTATTTCAGCGGGATTTTCAAGGACTCCAACACCATGCGCATGTTCATCGGGGTTGTCCTGATGGCTGTTTACACCTTCATCCTCATCGAGATCCTGCCGTTTTGGATTGCCACCTTCCTGTTCATGTTCCTGCTGATGTACTTTCTCGATGCGGGCTCTCTTGTCAAGATCCTGCTGGTATCGGCAGCTTCGGTTGCGTTGATCGTATTACTTTTCCAGGTATGCTTCCGCGTGCCGTTACCATAAAGGAGGATAACAACAAATGGCATTACAGTATCTTGCGCAGTCGTTTGCGACTGTGCTCACGCCGATCAATATTGGCGTATTGCTGCTGAGCACCTTTGCAGGCCTGATTATGGGAATGCTTCCGGGACTCAGCGCGACCATGGCGGTGGCGCTGCTGACCGGCCTTACATACAGCCTTTCCCCGACCAGCGCGATCATTTCGCTGATCGGCGTCTATGTCGGCTCGATTTCCGGCGGCTGCCAGGCGGCCGTCCTTCTGAATATCCCGGGAACCCCGGCGAGCGCGGCGACCGCGCTGGACGGCTTTCCGCTCGCAAACCAGGGCAAGGGCGGCCTTGCAATTTTCCTGTGTACGACCGCTTCCTGCATTGGTACGCTCATCAGCGTATTGTGCGTGCTCACCCTGACCCCGCTGCTCACCAAACTGTCCCTGCAGTTCGGCAGCTGGGAATTCTTCCTGCTGAGCCTGTTCGGCGTCATCATCTGCGGAAACCTCACCTCAAAGGGCAGCGCCATCAAGGGCTGGATTTCCGGCATCCTTGGCCTGCTCATCGCGCAGGTCGGGCTCGACCAGCTCGACGCATTCCCGCGCTTTTCCTATGGGAACGTCAACATCATGGCGGGACTGGCGCTGATTCCGATTATGATCGGCCTGTTCGGTTTCCCGGAGATCATCAAAGCCTTTAAGAAAACCGAGGAACATGTCCTGAAAATGTCCCCCTTCAAGATGCGGGAGGGCTTCTCGATCATTAAAAACCATACGATGGCCCTGATCCGTTCTTCGCTTATCGGCGTGGGCGTCGGCATTATTCCGGGCGTCGGCGAAGACGTCGGCGGCTGGCTCTCCTACTGGGCGACCAAATCGAGCAGCAAGCATCCGGAAAACTTCGGAAAAGGCGAGATGGCGGGTATGGTTTCGGCAGAAGCGGGCAACAACTCCTGCATCGGCGGCGCGATCATCCCGATCCTTTCGCTGGCCGTCCCCGGAAGCGCCCCCGCGGCGGTTCTGCTGGCGGCGTTCATGATGCATGGCTACCGTCCTGGGCCGCTCCTGATGAACGAAAGCCCGGAATTCCTTTATCAGGTCTGTGTCGACCTGTTTCTCGCCGCGATCGCCATGTGGCTGCTTGCCCAGATCGTTGCGAAATTCTCGGTTAAGATCCTCGGCGTCAAAAAAGAGCTGCTCATGCCGGTCATCTATGTCCTGTGCATCGTCGGTTCCTTTGTCATCAACCACATCACCTTCGATGTGAAGGTCATGTTCCTCTTCGGCATCGTCGGGTTCTTCCTGGCCTGGGCGGAATACCCGGCCGCGCCGTTCCTGCTCGGCGTTATTCTCGGCTCGATGACCGACTCGAATCTGCGCCGTGCGCTGACCATCTCGAACGGAAGCTTCATGCCGATGCTTCAGCGCCCGCTGAGCATCCTGTTTATCGTTGCGATCGTCTGCCTGATTCTGTCCCAGTTCGGTGTGTTCAACAAACTGAAACGGAAAAAGACGGCGAAAACAGCCTGAACATTTTAAGAAAGCGGGGAAAGCCATATGAAAACAATTCGGATTGGGCTTGTGGGCACCGGTTTTTCGGCCGCGCTGCACGCGGAGGCGTACCGCCTGGTACATGGGTACGACGCGCGCATCTGCGCGGCGGCCTCCCCGGCGCCGGACGCGAAAGCTTTTGCAAAAAAATACGGGATACCGTCGGTTTATGGCAGTATGAAAGAGATGCTTGCGGCACAGGAGATCGACCTGGTTGATATCTGCACGCCGCCCTGCATGCACGTTTCGATGATCCGTGAAGCGCTCGCGGCAAAAAAACACGTGATCAGCGAAAAGCCGCTGACCGGCTGGTTTGGGAATCCACAGGACCCGCGAATGCTCGAACATGTGACCGAGGAGCTCGACAGCCTGCGCGAAGCGGTCAACGCGAGCGGGAAACATTTCTTTTACGCGGAGAATTTTGTCTATGCGCCGTCGGTGCAGAAGAGCCGCGGCCTGATTAAGGCGGCGGGAGACAAGGTGCTGTTTTTGCGCGGCGAGGAATCCCACAGCGGTTCGCACGCGCCGCACGCCGCGCTCTGGAGCGCGAACGGCGGCGGGTCGCTCATCCGGCAGGGCTGCCATCCGCTTTCGGCGCTTCTCTATCTCAAAGGGGCGCAGGCGGGAAACTGCGGCGTCGTAGATGTCATGGGCGACATGGGCTACCTTGTCCCCGCGCTCACCGAACAGGAGCGCCGCCATATCAGCGCGCGTCCGAAGGATGTGGAGGACCTTGCAAACGTGACCTTCACGTTTGCGGATGGGACCAAGGGAAGCGTGACTGCGGGCGACATGGTGCTGGGCGGGGTGCGCAACACGGTGGAGGTTTTCACCACCGGCGGCGCCCATCGCTGCAACATCGCGCCGAATGACGCGATGCAGGTTTACCATGTGGAAGATGAAAAGCTGCAAAATGAATACTTTACCGAAAAGCTGGAGACCCGCAGGGGCTGGCAGTCGGTTTTTCTTGACGAGTCTTACGCCCGCGGATACGTGGGTGAACTGCAGGATTTTCTCATGTGCGCTGCGGGCGACAAGGCAAACCCGGAATCAGGCTTCGCGCTCGCATATGAAACCACGCGAGTCATCTATGCGGCTTACCAGTCCGCACTTTTGGGGAAGCGGATTTCCCTGTAGCAGACGCCGGGGAACACCCCGGAAACGGAAGGAGAATCTCTATGCTTGGAATTGCAATTTTGGGCGTCGGGGATATCGCGAACGTCCACATTGAAGCCTACCAGGCGCTTGCGGACCGCTGCGAGATCCGCGCGCTGGTGGATATTTTTCAGGATAAGGCGGAAGCAAAACGTCAAAAATACGGCCTTTCCTGTGACGTGGTCACCGATTATAAGACGCTGCTCGACCGCAAGGATATCGATCTGGTATCGATCTGCCTGCCGCCGTCCGCGCACTGCGATGTGGCGGTCGATTTTTTGCGGGCTGGCAAGCATGTCCTGTGCGAAAAGCCGATGGCGCCGTCGCTCGAACAGTGCGACCGGATGATCGCTGCGGCGAAGGAAGGCGGCGCGAAGCTCGGTGTGGTCGCGCAGAACCGCTTCAAACCGGACATCATGCGCACCAAGAAGCTGCTGGAGAGCGGCGTGCTCGGCCCGATTTATTTCACGCAGGCAAACTCGCTCTGGTGGCGCGGGGACAACTATTATGATCTGTGGTGGCGCGGCACCTGGGAGAAAGAGGGCGGCGGATGCACCTTCATCCATGCGGTGCATCATATCGACCTGTTTTTGTGGCTGATGGGCGACCTTCGGGAGATTTCCGCGATGGTTTCGAATCAGAATCACCAGAACAGCGAGGTCGAGGACGTTTCAATTTCAACCCTGCGTTTTCAAAACGGCGCGGTCGGCACGATGATCGCTTCACTTTTACACCATGGCGAGGAGCAGAAGATCATCATCGACGGCGAAAACGGCTCAATCGAAATCCCGCACAAGGTCGCTTCCGACAAACAGCAGCCAAACGGCTATCCCGAGCCGAACGACCCGATGCGCGAGAAGATCGAGGAGACTTTCAGAAGCTTCCCCGACCTGCCGTATCAGGATCACTGCGGCCAGATTGAAAATATGATCTCGGCCATCGAAAACGGGACCGAACCGCTGATTACCGGTGTGGATGGCCGCAAGACGGTGGAGTTCATCACGGCGGTCTATCAGTCCGCGTTCCTCGGGGAAAAAGTCACCTTCCCGATGAGTGAAAAGGACCCCTTCTACACAAAGGAAGGGCTCATGCAGAAGGCGGTCAGGTTCCATCAGAAAACCAAGAGCGTGGAAAACTATGCCGACATCGGCATCAAGGTTGGCGGTTCGCTCTAAAAGGAGATCATAATGCAAAAATCCGACGGAATGAACTACGCTCCCGTTTCACAGGGCAGGGTGGAGATGGCCTGCAGGCCGGGTGAATTCCCATTCGGGGTCATCGGGCTGGATCACGGGCACATCTATGCGATCTGCAACGGCCTTCTTGAGGCGGGAGCGACCCTCAATAAAGTCTGGGACCCGGACCCAGAGAAGGTCCGGGCTTTCCTTGCGCGTTACCCGCAGGCGCAGGCCGCCGAAAATGAAGCGCAGGTGCTTGACGATCCGGACGCCAGGCTGATTGCCAGCGCGATCCGCCCAAGCCGCCGCTGTGCCTTGGGGCTGCGGGTGATGGAACACGGCAAGGACTATTTTGTCGATAAGCCCGGAATGCTCACAAAAGAGGAGCTTTCAGCGGCGCGGGAAGCCTGCGCGCGGACAGGGCAAAAATATGTGATCTATTATGGTGAACGCATCCACGTGGAGGGCGCGGTCTTTGCCGAGGAGCTGATCCGCTCCGGCGCGGTGGGAAAGGTGCGGCAGGTGACGATCCTGGCGCCCCACCGGCTCAACCGCCCGACCCGTCCGGACTGGTTTTTCGAGGAAAGCGAAAACGGCGGGATCATCACCGATCTCGGCAGCCACCAGATCGAACAGTTTTTGACCTACTGCGGCGCAAAGACCGCGGCGGTACTACAAAGCGCAGTCGCCAATTACGCCAACCGTGACAAACCCCATTTCTGCGATTTCGGAGAAGGTGTGCTGCTCGCGGACAACGGCGCGACCTGTTTTTTTCGGGTGGACTGGTTCACCCCGGACGGAATGGGCGCCTGGGGGGACGGGCGCGTCTTTGTGATGGGCGAGAAGGGATCAATTGAAATCCGCAAATATATCGACGTGTCCGTTTCGCACGACGGCGACCATGTCATCTGGGTGGATGCCGAAGGCGAACACCGCGCCCAGGTGACCGGAAAGACTGGGTTTGTCTTTTTCGGGCGGCTGATCCGAGACTGTCTGGATCGAACCGAAAACGCTATCACGCAGGAGCACACCTTTGAGGCGATGCGCCTGGCGATCGAAACCCAGGAGAAAGCGCTGCGGATCGATACAAAAGGATAAAACCGGCCGCGGCCACCCCACCGGGATGGCCGCGGCCGGTTTTACAGTTGCACATCAAACGGAATTGCGGTATCATTGAGGAGAAAGGCGGCAGATATGAGAATTCCGTTTGACGAAATGGTGAATGAATTCACCCGCATACTGATAAAATACGGCTTTTCCGAGGAGCGTGCCCGCAAAAGCGCAACCCTGTTTGCGGAAAACAGCCTTGACGGCATCTACAGCCACGGTGTGAACCGCTTCCCCCGTGTGATCTCTTACATTGAAAAAGGGCTCATCGACGTGGACGCCGCGCCGACCTTTATGGAAAGCGTGGGCGCGGTTGAACGCTGGAATGGGAATCTCGGCATGGGCAACCTGAACGCGCAGATCTGCATGACGCGCGCGGTCGAGTTGGCGCACCGGTATGGCATCGGATGCGTCGCGCTCCAGAATACCAGCCACTGGATGCGCGGCGGCTCATATGGCTGGCAGGCCGCAAATGCGGGCTGTATCGGCATCTGCTGGACCAATACCCAGCCGAATATGCCCGCGTGGGGAGCGAAAGACCGCCGGATCGGAAACAATCCCTTTGTCATTGCGGTCCCGCGCGCAAACGGGCGGCATGTCGTGGTTGACTGCGCGATGGCGCAGTATTCCTACGGGAAAATCGAGGAATACAGGCGCAGCGGCGCATCGCTCCCGTTTCCGGGCGGGTTCGACGGGGAGGGCCGTCTCACCTGCGATCCAGCCGAGATCGAAAAGAGCCAGCGCGTCCTGCCGATGGGCTATTGGAAAGGCTCCGGTATTTCCATCGCTCTGGATCTGGTCGCGGCGATGCTTTCGGGCGGTCGCACGGTCACCGAAATCGGCAGGCAGGGGGAAGACGAATACGGCCTGTCCCAGTTTCTGCTGGCGATCGATCCGGGCAGATTCAACACCCCGGACATGACCGATGCGATGGTAGACGCGGTGGTGAATGACATTGCGGACAGTATGCCGGACCGGAAAGGCGGGCAGATCCGCTATCCGGGACAGAAGGATTACGAAACCCGGATGGACAACCTGGCAAATGGAATCCCGGTCATCGAGGAGATTTGGGAGAGGATCAAGCGGTTCTGATCGGACCGCCTATTCAGAAAGGAGCAATTCACTATGTTGACAACCCAGCTTGCACTTGCGGAAAAATACGACTTCTGCTCAGAAAGATTCCAGAAAGCCTATGCATTCCTGCGCCGTGAGGACCTCGCGTCGCTTGCGCCGGGAAAGTATCCGATCGACGGAGAAACGGTTTTTGCCAGCGTGCAGGAATATGAGACTGCGCCGGCCAGCACCCTGCGCTTTGAGGCGCATGAGAAATATTTTGACATCCAGTACATGGTCGCGGGTGAGGAGATTTTTGCCTATTGCCCAAGCGAGGTGCTGCAAGCGGATACTGCGTACGATGCGGAAAACGATATCGTATTTTTTAAAGAACCCGCTGCAAAGCAGGTTGCCAACGTCCTTTTAACGCCGGGCGAATTTGTCATCGTCGCGCCGGAGGACGCCCATAAGCCGCGCTGCGCTGTGGAAAATCCGGTTCCGGCCAAAAAGATCGTCATCAAGGTTCTGGTTTGATCCCAACGATCAAAAGAGGCGTCCACCTTCCGGTGGACGCCTCTTTTACACATCTATATTATTCGGTGAAGTGCCTTACCCGCAGCGGAATTCCAATTTCCCGGGCGATTTTTTCGCAGCCCGCGATGTCGGCGGCGGGGATGACGTCCACCACCGAGAACTTCACCTCCGGGACATACTGTTTGCAGTCCCGGGCAAACTGGAGCATTGCGCCGTAGGCCGTTTCCCCAAACGAAGGACGGCAGAGCCGCAGGTAATACTGTGGATCGGAGGTGTTGAGACTGATCGAAACAGTATCGATAAGTCCTTCCAGCAGCGGGGCAGTCGTTTTTTTGCAGATGAGGTCTCCGAGTCCATTCGTGTTGATGCGGATCTTTGCACGGCTCACACCGCGCAGGTACCGGCTGACTGCGAGGAGCCGGTCGAGCGCGCAGAAGGGTTCGCCGTAACCGCAGAAGATGATCTCATCAAAGTCCGCGGGATGATAGTGCGCGAAAGCAGCGATCACCTCGTCCGCGGACGGCTCATGCTCCAGCCAGAGGCTTTGGGCGGAACCGAGCCCATCCATCTGCGAACGGATACAGAAAGTACAGCGGCAGGGGCATTTGTTGGTCAGATTGATATAAAGTTTGCCGTCATAGGTATATAACAATTCTTCCATCCTGTATTCTCCTCCTTAAAAATGAAACCGCTTCTTAGCATCCAGCCGGTCGAGCGCGGCGGCGGCAATCACAAAGACGGCGGCACTGCCGCCTGACTGCAAGAGTCCGCCCCACTGGGTTGCCAACGGAGCAAGCCAGTTGCCCGAGAGGACTGCCTCGGCCAGGTAATAGCCCGCGTTCGAGACGATCCCAGCCGCCAGCAGAGCCAGCGCATTGCGCCGGCAGAGGATGCGGGAGGAACGGTTGGTGAACCAGATTGCGGTGAGTGGCTTGATGATCATGGTGGGCAGCACCCAGACGGGCACGCCGGAAACGAGATCGGCAAGTCCGCCGCCAATCGAAGCCGCCGCGCAGGCATAAGGCAGGGGCAGAAGCGAAGCGGCCAGATAGATAAACGCATCCCCAAAGTGCATATACCCGCCGTTTGAGCCGATGGGGATGTGGAACAGGTACGCGGTGGTCAGGGTGATCATCGCGGCGAACATCGCGCTTGCGGTGAGCGTACGGTAGGTCCGGCGGCTCCCGGCGGTCAAATTGACCGTATTCAAATCTTATTCCTCCTCGATTAAAAGATGCAGGTGGTGCTCGAAGGCAATCCCATCATTAGGATCGCTCCCGTCGGCACAGGTTTCTGCGGCAGCGGCCTCCAGAAGCGCCGCCGCCTTTAGCAGCGTTGGACCCAGCGGGTCGCCGCGTACGAGCCCGCCGCAGAGCACAGCGGCCAGGATGTCCCCCGTCCCGGAAAATCCGCCGCCGAACCGTCTGGTTTTGACAGTCAGACGCTGCCCGCTGTCCGCCTGGTAGCCGAGATTCAGAATGTAATCGCCCTGATGGACGCCGGTGATCACAACCGTTCGGGGTCCTGTTTCGGAAAGGCGGCGGGCGATTTCCCAGATAGGTTCCAGCGTCTGGGCCTGCGCGCCGGGATAATCACAGCCTGCAAGGATACAGGCTTCGGTGAGATTGGGGGTAATCACATCCGCCCGTGCGGTGAGCGTTTTCACCGCGTGGCACATCGCCTCATCAAAAACCGGATAGACCTTCCCGTTGTCGCCCAATACCGGGTCGACAAGGACCGGGGTGTGCACCCCTCCGAATGTATCAATAAAATCCTGCGCAAGGCGCACCTGACCCGGGCTGCATAAAAAGCCGGTGCAGATCCCGTCGAAGTGCGCCCCATGTTTTTTCCATTCAGCGGCGAACGAAGCGAGGTGCCCGGTAAGGTCTACACAGTCGTAGCTCGAAAAGCCGGTTTGATTGCTGAGCACGGCTGTGGGAAGCGGGCAGGCCTGCACACCCATTGCGGCAAGAACCGGAATCGCCGCCGTGAGGGAACATTTTCCAAGGCCGGAAAGATCATTGATGACTGCTGCTTTCGGAACCGCCAAGAGAAAAACCTCCTTTGCTGTTTCCATTTTATCCGGTACGGCTGAAAAAATAAAATGCGGGGAGTGATCATATGTTTCGATGGAAATATGTGCAATATGTTGTAGAATTTGTATATAAATACGGGCGAATAGTGCGTTTTGCTGATTAATAAAAGAGCGCTTGAGTGATTATGCTTTTAGATGAAAAAGATACATAAAATCAGTGGAATTTGGAAGGAAGTAATTATATAATTTGTAGAAATTCCGGATTGAGGAAACGACCGGTGCACCTAGAAAAGAAGCCGGCTGCGAATGCTCATGTACGGTAAGGAAGCAAGCAACCGAAAACAAGAGATAGACCGCCAGCACTACACTATTCCGAACCAAAGACCAAAAGATAAGCATTGTGGGAAAATCTAAACTTTTGGATTTTCCTACAATGCCAACTACGGCGGAATCCCTCCCACTCCTTATATCTTTCTGTATACATTGAATTTGTATTTAGTAAAATGCAGACAACACCACGGATCGGCTTTTGGTTGGACAATTCCAACCAAACACCACAGCAGACAGCAGAAAACATTCTGAACGCTAGGAAGCCGGTATGATTGTTACATATAAGGGGAAGAAAAATTTCTTTTAGGTACTTGCTTTCCTAAAACTGATGTGATACAATGATTTAAACCAGAAAAGGAGTAAAAAATATGCGGCAAGGTATTCTTAAATAAAACTATAATCAAATAGTGGGAACAAAGGATTATGATAGCTCCTTTTGTAGGGGCTTAGTTTTTTGTACCCAATTTAAGAATACTTTTGCCTTATCAATTTTGACATATCCCCAAAAACAGCAATCACAAACAGGTGTATGCTGTATATGTGTATGTCCGCAACTTATAATCCCCAGTGGTAAAAGTATTTTACTGCTGGGGATTTTTATGCCCTTTGGGGCTGTAAAGGGAGGACAATCACATGAAAATAATCAATATTGGAATTCTTGCCCATGTAGACGCTGGAAAGACGACCTTGACGGAGAGCCTGCTATATGCCAGCGGAGCCATTTCAGAACCGGGGAGCGTCGAAAAAGGGACAACGAGGACGGACACCATGTTTTTGGAGCGGCAGCGTGGGATTACCATTCAAGCGGCAGTCACTTCCTTCCAGTGGCACAGATGTAAAGTTAACATTGTGGATACGCCCGGCCACATGGATTTTTTGGCGGAGGTGTACCGCTCTTTGGCTGTTTTAGATGGGGCCATCTTGGTGATCTCCGCTAAAGATGGCGTGCAGGCCCAGACCCGTATTCTGTTCCATGCCCTGCGGAAAATGAACATTCCCACCGTTATCTTTATCAACAAGATCGACCAGGCTGGCGTTGATTTGCAGAGCGTGGTTCAGTCTGTTCGGGATAAGCTCTCCGCCGATATTATCATCAAGCAGACGGTGTCGCTGTCCCCGGAAATAGTCCTGGAGGAAAATACCGACATAGAAGCATGGGATGCGGTCATCGAAAATAACGATGAATTATTGGAAAAGTATATCGCAGGAGAACCAATCAGCCGGGAAAAACTTGCGCGGGAGGAACAGCAGCGGGTTCAAGACGCCTCCCTGTTCCCAGTCTATCATGGCAGCGCCAAAAATGGCCTTGGCATTCAACCGTTGATGGATGCGGTGACAGGGCTGTTCCAACCGATTGGGGAACAGGGGGGCGCCGCCCTATGCGGCAGCGTTTTCAAGGTTGAGTACACCGATTGCGGCCAGCGGCGTGTCTATCTACGGTTATACAGCGGAACGCTGCGCCTGCGGGATACGGTGGCCCTGGCCGGGAGAGAAAAGCTGAAAATCACAGAGATGCGTATTCCATCCAAAGGGGAAATTGTTCGGACAGACACCGCTTATCAGGGTGAAATTGTTATCCTTCCCAGCGACAGCGTGAGGTTAAACGATGTATTAGGGGACCAAACCCGGCTCCCTCGTAAAAGGTGGCGCGAGGACCCCCTCCCCATGCTGCGGACGACGATTGCGCCGAAAACGGCAGCGCAAAGAGAACGGCTGCTGGACGCTCTTACGCAACTTGCGGATACTGACCCGCTTTTGCGTTGCGAAGTGGATTCCATCACCCATGAGATCATTCTTTCTTTTTTGGGCCGGGTGCAGTTGGAGGTTGTTTCCGCTTTGCTGTCGGAAAAATACAAGCTTGAAACAGTGGTAAAGGAACCCTCCGTCATTTATATGGAGCGGCCGCTCAAAGCAGCCAGCCACACCATCCATATCGAGGTGCCGCCCAACCCGTTTTGGGCATCCATAGGACTGTCTGTTACACCACTCTCGCTTGGCTCCGGTGTACAATACGAGAGCCGGGTTTCGCTGGGATACTTGAACCAGAGTTTTCAAAACGCTGTCAGGGATGGTATCCGTTACGGGCTGGAGCAGGGCTTGTTCGGCTGGAACGTAACGGACTGTAAGATTTGCTTTGAATACGGGCTTTATTACAGTCCGGTCAGCACGCCGGCGGACTTCCGCTCATTGGCCCCGATTGTATTGGAACAGGCATTGAAGGAATCGGGGACGCAGCTGCTGGAACCTTATCTCTCCTTCATCCTCTATGCGCCCCAGGAATACCTTTCCAGGGCTTATCATGATGCACCGAAATACTGTGCCACCATCGAAACGGCCCAGGTAAAAAAGGATGAAGTTGTCTTTACTGGCGAGATTCCCGCCCGCTGTATACAGGCATACCGTACTGATCTGGCCTTTTACACCAACGGGCGGAGCGTATGCCTTACAGAGCTGAAAGGATATCAGGCCGCTGTCGGTCAGCCGGTCATCCAGCCCCGCCGTCCAAACAGCCGCCTGGACAAGGTGCGCCATATGTTTCAGAAGGTAATGTAAAGATACATAATCGTCAAGACGGCAACAATCAGAAGTTATGGAGGGTAACAATGGAATATAGTAAGGAAGATTTAATGGAAGCAAAAAAGCAAATTTGGGGAGTGGGAGAGAACATGGGAACAGAGGAAAGTAAAAAAATCTGGGAGGAGAACGCACAATTTTGGGATAATGCAATGGGTGACGAATCTAATGAATTTCACAGAGAGGTAGTGCGTCCCAAAGTAACGGAACTTCTATCTCCTAATCCTGCGGATTACATTTTGGATATTGCGTGTGGCAATGGAAATTATTCTTCGTATCTTGCACAAAGAGGCGCTTCGGTTGTCGCTTTTGATTACAGCAAAAAAATGATAGAATTGGCTAAAAGACGGCAATCACAATATGCAAAACAAATTGAATTTTGTGTGGCGGATGCGACCGATAGAAAAAGTATATTAGAATTAAAAAGAAATCGAGCCTTTACGAAAGCAGTTTCTAATATGGCAATTATGGATATTACGGATATTGAACCACTTCTTATGGCTGTTTATGAACTGTTGCAGGAAAGCGGAATTTTTGTCTTTGCAACGCAACACCCTTGTTTTGTCACGTTGACTGAAAAATATATGACACCGCACAGTTACTATGATATAGCGATTGAAGGGCAACCGAAAGAGCAGATTTATTATCATCGTTCCATACAAGATATTTTTAACCTTTGTTTTAGAGCTGGATTTGTCATTGATGGATTTTATGAAGAATGTTTTAAAACCAACAAAGAAATTCCTATGGTAATGATAGTAAGGCTTAAGAAGGTAAAACGTGATAGCTTAAAATAAATTCAAGTTTGTCGGGTAAATAGCAAACCCAGCCGAGCCAGTCAACGGTCAAGATGAACGGCGCATATGCGCAGCCGTTGACAGCCCCGCCCGCCTTTGCTGGTAGGCAATCAAGGGGCGACAGCAAGAAGTGCCACCGCCCCGCACTATTATTCAGAAAGGGGAATTTCCATGACCGACCAGATAGCCTATCAAGAATATATCCAGCGCAGGTACAACGCCTTTTGCAAGACTGTTATCCGCTGTGCCGCCTTGGACAAGATTTTGAAGCTTAAACGGCAATGGGAACGGCAAGTTTCCCTTGACTATCTGATGAACGAGAAGTTTGTCCAGTTTGCCGCGTCGGAGCCGGACGAGGAATACCCATTTACCGTCTGCGGTCAGACCGTCCTGCTCTGCAACGCCGCCCTTGCCGACGCGATCTCTGTTTTGCCGGAGCAGACGCGGGAAGAAATCCTGCGCTATTACTTTCTGCGCCAGCCGCAGCGCGTGATCGGCGCGTGTATTGGCCGGTCACGCAGCACAGCGGGGCGGCATATCCAGCTTGCCTTGCAGCGGCTACGCGAAGAAATGGGGGTGAGCCGGTATGAGTAGACTTCTCCCCTATGAAACAATCCTCAAAGCCCGTGAGGGCGACCCAGAAGCCGTGAACGCTGTCCTGCTCCACTACGCCGGATATATCCGCTATTTCTCAAAAGTGAACGGGCAGGTCAACGCCGAGGTGGAGGACTATGTAAAGCAGCGGTTAATTGACTGTCAATTCAAGTTCCGGCTTGACGAACCACCGGACAAGTCATAAAAACTGAATACCAGCCGCCACCGACGCGGCCAGCGAAAGCAGTAAGTCTTGAAAAAGATTTACTGCTTTTTTTGTTGTCCGGCTCCGCTCCCGGCCATTTTGCCCCCTGCCGGTTGTAGTAGTAAGCGAGGAGGGAATTTTTCTGCCCTGGTGTTTGGCATTTGGAGCATTTACCCGTAGTAGAGGGCAAAGAGAAAGGATTTCTCCAACACCGGGTAGAAACCACTGCGTCCGGTGTCATTTTAGCGAAAGCGGGCAGGAATGCCCTTTACAGGATTAGTAGTAGCAGAAAAAGAGAAACAAACTTTTGTGGTTGCAGTTTTCCAAAAAAGTGGCGGACGGAAGTGAGAGAAAGTTTGCAGTCACGGAGAGCAAGTTTCTACCACGGTGCCAAAATCCGCAATTCTGCGGTTTTGCCCCTCGCGGGAAACTTGTTGGGGAGTGCCTTCCCCAAACCCTGCTATGGCGGCTTGCGCCGCAAAAATATTTCCGTCCGGCAGGCCATTTTTTTGCGAGAACTGCCCCGGAAATACCTAACAGACCAGCCTATTTTTTGTGATAAGTGAAAGGAGGTTTACAGCCTATGCCGAAGCGATACAACACACCCCACCGCAGCCGCGTTGTGAA
The DNA here is from genome assembly GCF_900078395.1 of Anaerotruncus rubiinfantis. NCBI lineage: Bacteria > Bacillati > Bacillota > Clostridia > Eubacteriales > Oscillospiraceae > Anaerotruncus > Anaerotruncus rubiinfantis. The sequence continues at coordinate 325,410 of NZ_FKLA01000008.1, forward strand.
AACCCGGCTGTCCGAAGAAGAATACGCCGACTTCACAGCGCGGCTTGCGCCCTATGGTATCAGCCAGTCCGAATTTCTCCGGCAGGCGATACGGCGGGCGACTATACGCCCCGTAATCCATGTGTCGGCGGTCAATGATGAACTGCTCTCCGCTGTTGGAAAGCTGGCCGCCGAGTATGGCAAGATTGGCGGCAACCTCAACCAGATTGCCCGGTATCTGAACGAGTACGGCGTACCCTATAACGCGCTGTCCGGCGAGGTACGCGCCGCCATAGCCGACCTTGCCGCCCTCAAGTATGAAGTCCTCAAGAAAGTAGGTGACGCAGTTGGCAACACTCAAGCATATCAACTCTAAAAACGCCGACTACGGAGCCGCCGAACAATACCTGCTGTTTGAGCATGACGAGTTTACCATGAAGCCTGTCCTTGATGAAACCGGCAGGCTTATCCCCCGCGAGGGACTACCGGCTGTCCACGCTGAACTGCGGCGGGGAGGATTTTGCCGTTGCCTGTATGCGGGCAAATCTCCGCTATGAGAAGAACCAGCGGCGGGAAGATGTGAAAAGCCACCACTATATCATCAGCTTTGACCCACGGGACGGCCCGGACAACGGCTTGACCGTAGACCGGGCGCAGGAGTTGGGCGAGAAGTTTTGCGCCGAGCATTTCCCCGGCCACCAAGCCCTTGTATGCACCCACCCGGACGGGCATAACCACAGCGGAAATATCCATGTGCATATCGTCATTAACAGCCTGCGGATTGAGGAAGTGCCGTTCCTGCCCTACATGGACAGGCCAGCCGACACGAAAGCCGGTTGCAAGCACCGCTGTACCGACGCGGCCTTGCGCTACTTCAAGTCCGAAGTCATGGAGATGTGCCACCGGGAGGGGCTTTACCAAATCGACCTCTTGAACGGCAGCAAGAACCGCGTCACAGACCGGGAGTATTGGGCGCAGAAAAAGGGACAGGCCGCACTGGACAGGCAGAACGCCCCCATGATTGCAGGCGGTATCACGCCCCGGCAGACCAAGTTTGAAACGAACAAGGAGAAGCTGCGGCAGACCATACGCGCCGCGCTGTCTACAGCGGCCTCATTCGAGGACTTTTCCTCTCTGCTGCTGCGGGAGGGCGTGGCCGTCAAGGAGAGCCGGGGGCGGCTTTCCTACCTTACGCCGGACAGGACAAAGCCCATTACCGCCCGGAAGCTGGGTGACGACTTTGACCGCGCCGCTGTCCTTGCCGTTTTGGAGCAGAACGCCGCCAGAGCCACAGAAAAGGCCGCGGCCATACTCGAATACCCCCGGCGTGGGAAAACCGGCATACAGCCCACAAAAGCCCCTCAAACCGCCCCGAAACAGGACGGTGTGCAGCGGCTTGTGGACATTGAGCAGAAGAAAGCCGAGGGCAAAGGCCGGGGCTATGAACGCTGGGCGACCATGCACAACCTCAAACAAATGGCCGCGACGCTGAATGTGTATCAGGAATACGGCTTCACTTCCCCGGAGCAGTTGGAAGCCGCCGTTGATACCGCCTATCAGGAAATGCGCCAGACCAGCGGCAAGCTGAAAGCACTGGAAACGAAGCTGCAAGGGAAAAAGGAGTTGCAGCGACAGGTACTTGCCTACGCCAAGACCAAGCCCGCCCGCGACGGCCTGAAAGCGCAGAAATCCCCCAAAGCCCGCGAAGCATACCGGCAGGCGCATGAGAGCGATTTTATCATAGCCGATGCAGCCGCCCGGTATTTCAAGGCACATGGCATTACCAGGCTGCCCGCCCGGAAAGCGTTGCAGGACGAGATCGAGCAGCTTGTTTCCAAGAAATCCGGCCTGTATAACACCTACCACGAACAGAAGCAGCGGTATGCTGAGTTGCAGACCGTCAAGCGGAATATCGACCAGATTTTGCGCCGGAGCGAGCCACAGCGCAGAAAGGAGCAGAGCCATGAGCGATAAGCTGCCCCGCATGGACTACCGCCAGCACCGGCGGGCGCGGCGGCTGGTGCATGAGTGCTGTAACTATGACGAGGGAAACTGCCTGCTGTTGGACGACGGGGAGCCTTGCGTGTGCGTCCAGAGCATTTCCCTTTCCCTCATGTGCCGCTGGTTCCGTGTGGCTGTCCTGCCCCTTGACGGGGAGCTGGCCGCAGCCCTCCTGTACCGGGGGAGCCAGAAACGGTGCGCCGTCTGCGGCGCGGCCTTTGTCCCCAAATCCAACCGGGGAAAATACTGCCCCGACTGCGCCGGACGCATGAAGAAAATCAAAGCCGCCGAGCGAAAGCGGAAACAAAGGCATAAATGTCACGCTTTAGAGCCTTTCAAACCCGCATAAACCAAGGCTTTTTTCGTGGGTGTCAAAGGGTGTGCGATACATTTATCCTTTTCCCCCGGAAACGGCGTTCTAAATGCGTACAAACCGCCAAAATCAACCCGAACACAGGGAGGTGATCCTATCGCTGATTATATCACGGCAGACACGAAGCTGCCCGCCTATCTGCCTTACCCCCGTTTCCTGCTGAAAATGGAGATTTCCCAGACCGCCAAGCTGCTGTATGCGCTGCTGTTAGACCGCTCCACCCTCTCCCAAAAGAACAAGTGGCAGGACGACGAGGGCAGGATTTATATTATCTATCCCATCGCGGAGATAGCCGAAATACTGGATAAAGGCAGCACCACCATCAAGGGGGCGCTGAATGAACTGGACGCGGCGGGGCTGCTGGAACGGGAACGGGGCGGCTTCTCCGCACCGAACCGGCTATATGTGAAAGTGCCGCGTGTGCCACAGGTACAGTTTTCCGACCAACTGATGGCCGGAAAACCGACCCTCATAGAGCCGGAAAACCGACCAACTGATGGTCAGAAAACCGACCTTATGATGGTCGGAAAACCGTCCCCTAACCAAACTACTATAAACAACCTTACAGAGAACCAAACAATGGGAGCGAGTGGGGAGCCGCCCGCAGCTTTTGGCAGATACCAGAATATTTTCCTGTCAGAAACAGAATACGCAGAACTGAAAGAGGACTACCCCGACAGGCTGGAACGGTTCATTGAGGAATTGAGCCAGTATATCGCCGCCACCGGGAAAGATTACCGCAACTATGCCGCCGCTGTCCGTATGTGGGCAGACCGGGACAGAAAGGGAGCCGCAAAACAGGGCGTCCCCGATTACTCATTCAAGGAGGGAGAGAGCCTATGAACACCACATTTTCAGAAATGATTGACAGATTGACCGCCACCACCCCGGAGCCGGAGGACTACACCGGCGAGGACGGTTTACTGTACTGCGGCAAGTGCCATAAGCCGAAAGAAGCCTATTTTGCGCCGGACAAGGCCGCTGTCTTTGGCCGTGACCGCCACCCGGCAGAGTGCGACTGCCAGAGAGCCGCCCGTGAGGAACGGGAAGCCGCCGAGAAACGACAAAAGCACCTTGACACCGTAGAGGACTTGAAACGCCGGGGCTTTACCGACCCCGCCATGCGGGACTGGACTTTTGAGAACGACAACGGCCAGAACCCGCAGGCAATCCGGGCGCGCAACTATGTGAAGAACTGGGAACGGGCATACGCCGGGAATGTGGGCTGCCTGTTCTGGGGGAGCGTCGGCACCGGCAAGAGTTACCTTGCGGGCTGTATCGCAAACGCCCTCATGGAGAAAGAAATCCCCGTCTATATGACGAATTTTGCCCTTATCCTCAATGACCTTGCCGCCAGCTTTGAGGGCAGGAATGAATATATTTCCCGCCTTTGCCGCTATCCGCTGCTTATCCTTGACGACTTCGGCATGGAGCGCGGGACAGAATACGGGCTGGAACAGGTTTTCAATGTGATTGACAGCCGTTACCGCAGCCGCAAGCCGCTGATCGTCACGACCAACCTTACGCTTTCAGAGTTGCAGCACCCAAAAGACACCGCCCATTCCCGGATTTATGACCGGGTGCTGGAAATGTGTCCCCCGGTGTGCTGTACCGGCGGCAATTTCCGCAAAAAGGCCGCGCAGGACAAACTGGGGCTTTTGAAAGAACTGATGAACGAGTGAAAGGAGCATTGCCTATGGCAGATAACAAGCAGCACGACACCCGCACCGCCCGCCGCCCCGACTGCGTGACGGAAATCCGCATGGGCAATTCCGTCCTTGTCGTGTCCGGCTATTTCAAAAAAGACACGACCACCACCGCCGCCGACAAAATGGCGCGGGTACTGGAAGCGGAAGCCGCTGCTACACAAAAACCGGCGATTTGACAAGCTGTAAAGAAGCAGATTTGACACTTTTTCCGCTATACAACCAGCCCTGTTCCGTGGTACAATGAAACCACGGAATAGTGGGGCTGGCTGTCGGAAACGGAGGATTTTATGTTAAGACAAGTCACCCAAAACCTCATTACCGCCCTTTATCCGAGATTGTCCCATGAGGACGAATTGCAAGGTGAGAGTAATTCCATATCGAACCAAAAAAGGATACTCGAAGCCTTTGCAAAACAGAATGGCTTTACCAACCTGCGCTGGTACACCGACGACGGCTATTCCGGCGCGAACTTTCAAAGGCCCGGTTTTCAAGCCATGCTTGCAGACATTGAAGCCGGGAAAGTGGGTACAGTTATCGTCAAGGACATGAGCCGGTTAGGGCGAAACTACTTGCAGGTAGGGTTTTACACGGAAATGCTGTTCCCCCAAAAGGGCGTGCGTTTTATCGCTGTCAACGACAATGTGGACAGCGCAAACGGCGGCATGGACAACGATTTTACCCCTCTGCGAAATCTGTTCAACGAATGGCTGGTGAGAGATACGAGCAAAAAAATCAAGGCAGTAAAACGAGCAAAAGGCATGAGCGGCAAACCCGTTACCAGCAAGCCGGTGTACGGCTATCTCATGGACGAGGACGAGAACTATATCGTTGACGAGGAAACCGCGCCGGTAGTCCAGCAGATATACCAGCTTTGCCTTGCCGGGAACGGCCCGACCAAGATTGCCCGTATGCTTACGGAGCAGCAAATCCCCACGCCGGGTACGCTGGAATACCGCAGGACGGGCAGCACCCGCCGCTATCACCCCGGCTATGAGTGCAAATGGGCGACAAACACCGTTGTCCACCTGTTGGAAAACCGGGAGTACACCGGCTGTCTGGTAAACTTCAAGACGGAAAAGCCCTCTTACAAGACCAAGCACAGCGTAGAGAACCCCGTGGAGAAGCAGGCCATTTTCCCGAACCACCATGAGCCGATTATCGACACGGAAACATGGGAGCGTGTGCAGGAGTTACGCAAGCAGCGCAAACGCCCGAACCGCTATGACGAAGTGGGGCTGTTCTCCGGTATGCTGTTCTGCGCCGACTGCGGCCATGTGATGTACCAGCAGCGGTATCAGAACAAGAACCGCAAGCAGGACTGTTACATCTGCGGCAGCTACAAGAAGCGCACCCGCGACTGTACGGCGCACTTTATCCGCACCGACCTGTTGACCGCCGGCGTCCTCTCCAATCTCCGGCAAGTGACCGAATACGCCGCCAAGCATGAGAGCCGCTTTGTGAAGCTGCTTATCCAGCAGAACGAGATCGGCGGCAAGAGAAAGACCGCCGCAGCCACGAAGCAGCTTGAACAGGCGCAGGAGCGCATTTCCGAAGTGAGCCGCATTATCAAGCGGCTTTATGAGGACAATGTGAACGGCAAAATCAGCGACGAGCGTTTCATGGAACTGTCGGCAGACTATGAGCAGGAGCAGCGGGAACTGAAAGACCGCGCCGCCGCTTTGCAGGAAGAACTGGACAAGTCGCAGGCCGCCACCGTCAACGCGGAAAAGTTTATGGGTATCGTCCGAAAGCACCTTGCCTTTGAGGAATTGACACCCACCCTCTTGCGGGAGATGATTGAGAAAATCGTCGTGCATGAGTGCAGCTATGACGAGAACGGAACCCGCAGGCAGGACATTAAGATTTATTACAGCTTTGTCGGCAAGATTGACTTGCCAGAATAACCGCCCGACCTATCCGGCACAATGGCCAAGTGCCGGATAGGAACGGCAAAATTTTTTACACTTCTATTACTTCTTTATCGCACATCAGTAAAAGCAGCCGGCTTCTTTTCTAGGCATGGAAGATATCGAAATTTGAAGTCGATCGAAATGTTCTTATACGAAAAGCCCTTTGACAAAACGCAGCGAGTCGGCCGCATCTTCAGCGAGCTGTTCGTCGCTTGCCCCGTCGGAAAGGTCATGAAATAGATAGAGTGTATCGCCCACTTCACAGTTGCTCAGGACGAAGGGCTCCATCACAAGATCTCCCTGGTACCCGATCTCTTTGAGCGCGTCCGCGACCTCCCGCCACGGCAGGCGTCCTTTGCCCGGAAGCCTGCGGTTGGCCTCCCCAATGTGCATGTGCCCCAAGTGTTTTCCAGCGGTGCGGATTGCGCCGGCCAATGAATCCTCTTCGATGTTCATGTGGAAGGTGTCCAGCAGGATCTTAACGTTTGGACGGCCCACCTCCTGTACATAACGGACTGCTTCGGCGGCGGTGTTGAGGAGAAAGTGCTCGTAGCGGGTTACGACCTCGAGCATGAGCTCGATGCCGTATTGCGCGGCGGCATCAGCCATCTCGCGCATGCTTTTTACGCTTTGTGCCCATGCCGCAGGCTTGTTCACCGGTTGTGAATAGTCGTACATCCAGTAGCCGAAATAAACACCGCACATCTTTTTGACCCCTGCTTTCTGCATGGCGGGCAGGAAGCTTTTGAGGCGCTGGACGCCATTTTTCCGGATCGATTCGTCCTCTGAAGCGGCGTTATGCGCTTTTCCCATGCCGCCGCCGGCGGTGAGGGCAATCCCGTGTTCTTCGCACAGGCGGCGCAGGGTTTCGAGCTGATCATCCGACATGGCGGCAAGGTCGGTGGTGCCGACCTCGAGCGTCTCGAATCCGAGCCGGGCCACCTTGGGAATTGCGTCGCGATAGGTTTCAAAACCGCCGTCCCAGCTGTGCTGGAAATAAGAATAACAGATACCGAACTTCATGACAGATACCTCCTCATTTATTATTTTGGGGCTTCATGGGCTTCATTTTGGACACATCTTATCAAAGCGGCGCCCGCTCAAGGCGTCACTTTTCAGTTGATTCTCATAATACCGTTTTAAAGATGGCTATTTGCAGCTTACAAAGGTGACGTGCTGCGCCTCCAGCGCATCCTGAAAATCCTGGTCAACCGGCCGGTCCACGATGACATAGTCGAGCAGGCCGAGTTCCCCCACCACATGGATCATGCTCTTTCCGACTTTGGTGGTGTCAGACATGAAAAAGCGCACGTCGGAGTTTAAAAGCATCTTCCTGCGGATGGCGGCGTTATTCTCGTTATAGTCGGTGAGCCCGCTTGCAGTGCTGATTCCCGAGCAGCTGATAAACGCTTTCTTGGCATGAAATTGATCCAGGAACTTCTGCGTAACGGTGGAAGAAAAGTCCCTGGACGAATGGTTCATCGTGCCGCCCAGCAGGATCAGGTCGATTTGGGAACAGCCGGTCAATTCCTCTATGATGGCAAGGCAGTTGGTGATGACGGTTACACGCCTGTTGGATGACTTGAGCTCGGTTGCGAGATGGAGCACGGAAGTGCTGTTGTCCAGCATCAAAACGTCGTCGTCCTTGATGTAATCCATGCAGCGTTTGGCCACCCGGGTTTTTTCCTCGGTACACATATTTCTGCGGGTATCCACGGGGACGTCGCCGCCGTTGGTGGGGGTACGCAGATAGGCGCCGCCATGAACCCTCCAGATGACCTCCTGCGCTTCCAGCTTATCCAGGTCGCGGCGGATGGTCTCCTCTGTGACATCCAGTTCCCGGCTCAAATCACCTACCGTGACGACGTTCCGCTGATGGAGCGCATCGATGATGCATTGCTGGCGTTCTACAGCAATCACGGCAATCTCCTCCTGATCTTTGTAAGATTATTTTATTTTCTGTTTTATTTTTTGAAAAAACAGTTTCTTGAGACTAAGAATACGTCATAACAACCTATTTGTCAAGCTGTATTTTGTGAATTTCTTTATTTATCTTTATTTTTTAAGTTTTTATATTGACAAACAAATATTTTTGGTCTATATTAAAGAAAAAACAACAAAAAGGAGGAGCACAATGAAGTTCGGTATTTACCACGTCTATTGGGGCAGGCAGTGGAACGATCCGTTTGAAGTGACCTGTGAAAAATGCAGGAAAGCTTCCCGGATGGGGTTTGACGTCCTGGAGGTTAACGCCGTCGACCTGGCTGCGCTCGATGCGGCAAAGCTCGCGGACCTTCGCTCGCTGGCATCCGACTGCGGCATCCGCCTGACCGCGGGCAGCGGCCTCACGCCGCAGCGCAATGTCGCTTCGGAAAATCCGGAGATCCGCCGCGCGGGCATCGAATATTTAAAGCGCACCTTTGAATGTCTCGACCGCGCGGGCGTCCATAAACTGGCTGGGATGATGTACAGCTGCTGGCCGGAGACGGCCGTGCGCAAGGGAACCACCAAAGAAGCTCACCGGGAACGCAGCATCCTGAGCCTGCGGGAGATCGCGGACGCGGCCGCGGATCACGGCGTACAGCTGATGCTGGAGGTGGCGAACCGGTTCGAATGCTTCCTGCTCAACACCTCAGAAGAGGCTACCGCATATGTGAAGGAGGTCGGCAAGCAAAATGTCTTTGTCATGCTGGACTCCTTCCATATGAATATCGAAGAGGATCACATCGGAGACGCGATCCGCACGGCAGGCAGATATCTGGGCCATCTGCACATCGGTGAATCCAACCGAAAGGTGCCGGGCAAGGGCCACATCCCATGGAAGGAAATCGGCCAGGGGCTGCGGGACATCGATTTTTCGGGCGATGTGGTCATGGAGCCGTTCGTGCTGCACAACTGCCCGGTGGGCGACGACATCGGCGTCTGGCGCGATCTTTCGGACGGCGCGGACGAGGCGCGGCTCGACAGCGACCTGGAAGAGTCACTGCGTTTTCTGAAAAAAGAGTTTGGCGTTTCATCCTTATAATAGGAAGCAATACATAGATTGGAGCGAAAAAACATGGAGCAGAAATATGTCAAACCGACTTTGAGCAGGATTTTAAAGCCCGATGGCAAGGTGGTCATGATCGCGCTGGATCACGCGCGGATGAACGGCCTTGTCAATGGGCTCCACGATCAGAAACGGGTCATTGAAGCGGTGATCGAAGGCGGCGCGGACGCCATCATGACCTCCTATGGAAACATCAAGAATTTTGGATACCTGATGAATGGGAAAGTGAGCAAAATCCTGCGGCTGGACACCGGCGCGAGCCGTTTCACCGAGCCGTGGGAGAGCTACACCGAATGGCACCAGGTATTCACAGTGGAGGATGCGCTGCGGCTTGGCGCGGACGGCGTGATCACCTATTCGTTCCCCGGCCTGCCGGTGGACGGCCCGACCCTGGCGGCCATCGGCCGCGTTGCGGCACAGGCCGATAAATACTGTATTCCCAGCATCGCGGAGATGCACGCCTGCAAGGCGGAGCATGTAGCGGATCCGTATTCAGCGGAGGTGGTCGCGTCCGAATCCCGGATCGCTTCGGAATTTGGCGCGGATATGGTCAAAACCGACTACACTGGGGATAAAGAGAGCTTTAAGCTGGTGACCTCCTGCTGCCCGGTCCCGGTCATCATCGCGGGCGGGGACAAAGCCGCAACGCCGCGCGATACGCTTCAGATCATGCGCGACGCGATGGACGCGGGCGCGGCGGGCCCGGTTTTTGGCCGGCAGATCTGGCAGGATGAACACATCGTTGCAATGACCCGCGCGATCGTGGCCATCGTCCATGGTGACGCCTCGGTCGATGAGGCGATGGAGGTCTACAGGCAGAATCAATAAAGGAGGGGCAGTCAAATGCGGACATTCATTAGCGTCGATGTCGGCACGACCAATACCAAGGCTTCCCTGGTGAATGAAGCAGGGAAAGTCCTGGCGCAGCATGCGGTCATGCATGTGATGAAGACAACGGTTTCAGGCTGGTCCGAGCACGATATGGAACAGAACTGGTGGGGAGACGGGGTGGAATGCATCCGCCGCGTGCTGGCCGAATCCGCCATCGATCCCGCCTCAGTCCAGTCGGTCATGCTGAGCGGCATGTCGCCGTCCATCGGGATCACCGACGAAAATGGAAAACCCCTGCGGATGGGGATTACCCAGTCGGACATCCGCAGACCGAAAGGCAGGCTCGAGGATTTTGGACTGACGCCGTGGGATCACGTGGGGGTCAACACCTATCTGCTGCCGCACCTTCTCTGGGTGAAAGAGAACGAACCGGAGGTGTTTGCAGGCATCCGTAAGGTGTTCTTTGCCCACAGCTATCTCTGCTACCGGCTGACCGGGCATTACTGCATCGACTTCAACACCTCCTGCTGGATGACCCCGCTCTTTGACCGGGAGAAACGCTGCTATGTGCGCGAGGCGTTCGATGCGATGGGACTTGACAAGTGCGAGATGCCGGAGGTGTACTCACCGCTTGAGATCGCGGGCAGCCTCACCGACGAGGCCGCCGCCGCCACCGGCCTTACCAAGGCGACCCGCGTGCTGGTCGGCACCGGCGACTTCTATCTCTCCCAGATGGCTTCCGGACTGCGCAACGCGGGCGACGCGGTGCTCTATTTCGGAACGGTCGGAACGCTGCTGGCCTGCGCGGAACCGGCGGTCAGCTTCCTTACGAAGCCCTCGCAGGTTGGCCGCAAGGGCGACCCGGTGCTCATGGGGCCGATCTTCCCGGTCAGCGGGGTGCTGCTCGAATGGTTCAGCGAAAACTTTGCCAAGTAGGAGTGCGAAGAAGCGAAAACCGCGGGCATGAGCCCGCTGCAGTATCTGGATAAGCAGGCGGAGAAAATCCCCATCGGGTCGAACAAGCTCATCTTCCTGCCGCACCTGAACGGCGAACGCACCCCGGACAACGACCCTTTCGCACGCGGCGTGCTCTACGGGCTCGACCTCAACCACAAGGTGCCCCATGTCTACCGCGCCATCATGGAGTCTTTCTGCCTGTCGGTGCGGCACGCGCTTGAGGGCATGGAGGCGGAGGGGAAAATGATTCCGGTCAAAAAGCTGGCTGTCGGCGGAGGAGGAGCCAAGAGCCCGCTCTGGCGCCAGATGACCAGCGACTGTCTGGGTGTGCCGCAATCCTACGTGTCGGGTGCGGACGAAACATTTGCGGGCGCATATGTGGCCGCTATGGCCGTGGGGATTTTTGAAAATGAGGAAGCCTTCTACCGGGACTGGCTCAGCAATGCGATTGAGACAACTCCGATCCCGGAAAACGTCGCGCAGTATAACCATGTCTACGAGGTATATAAGAACACTTATCACGCGCTCAAAGGCTCCTATTCCAAGCTGCAGTCGTTTTAACAGTACGAAAGAAGAAAGAAAAGAGGAGGGCACTGATCATGACAAAAGGTATGTCCTGGAAAAACTTCCACATTGGCAAGGTTCTGTTTCTGGGCGGCGCTTACTGTGCGCTTTCCGCGGGCTCCGGCTTCGGCAGCGGCCAGGAATTGACGCAGTATTTCGTCGTACACGGACCGTCCAGCCTGATTGGACTATGGATCACCCAGATCATCACACTGCTGTTCGGCGTGATGCTGATTATGGATACCCGCAAATATGGCCTCAAATCACTGGATGACGTTTACCAGCATTATTGCGGCAAGGTGATCGGCAAGATCGTCTGGGTATTCAACATCGCCTATCTGCTCGGTATGGCGGCGGTTATGATCGCCGGCGCCGGCGCGAACTTCGCCCAGTATTTTAATATGGACAGTACCATCCCGGGCCGCATCCTGATGAGCATTGTGGTCTTTATTACCTGTCTGCTTGGTCTCAAGAAGCTGCTCAACGTCAACGGTGTGCTTGGCCCGATCATCATCGCGTTCGTGCTGCTCATCTCGGTCCTGTCGCTGGTTTTCCCGTCGGACGGCATTGCCCTGGGCGCGGAGTTCATCAGCAAGGCCCACGGCCTGGCGGTCAGCGAGAATCCCTTCATCAGCAACCTGCTTTATACCACCATGTGTATCCTGTTCCAGGCGCCCTATTGGCACGGCTGCGCTGCCAATGACCCGAACACCACCGAGGACACAGTCGGCAGCTGCGTCATCGGCAGTCTGGTCTTTATCAGCGTGCAGACCGTTTCCGTGCTCGCCATGATCGCGAACGCCTCCACCCTCAACGGCGTGCAGGTTCCGAACCTTGCGCTCGGCCAGAGGTTCAGCCCGATCATTGCGGCATTGTTTGGCCTCATCCTGATGTTCGCGATCTACACCACAACCATTCCGATGGTCTGGTCGTTTACCAACGCGTTCGCGGAGGAAAAGACCAAGAAGTATAGCATCATAATCGCCGGCGTGGTTGTCGTCTCCTTTATCATCAGCGGTTTCGGTGCGTTCGACGCGCTGCTGAACATCGTGCTCGGCGCATGCGGCTACTTTGCGGTGCTGTATGTATTCCCGTTCCTCTATACCCGCTTCATCCGCAAACCGGTTGTGCCGGATGTGGTTCCGGAACTGGTTTCCGCAAAACTGATGAAGGAAAGCGCCAGCAAATAAAGTGCTGGCGATACCAGATAGAATGAATTAGGAGCGTTTATTGTGAAAAAGATTGGATTTATCGGCTGCGGCAACATGGGCGGCGCGATCTTGGGCGGCATCCTGAAGAGCGGCCTCTTCAAACCGGAGGAGGTCGCCGCCTCCGACGCCTTTGAAACTGCGGCAAACGCCGTCCGGGAACAGTTTTCGGTGGATGCCTGCACCGAAAACCGTGCTGTGGCGGAGAATTCGGAAATTGTACTGCTTTCGGTCAAACCGCAGTTTTACGCTGCGGTAATCGCGGAGATCCGCGATCTCATCCGGGAGGATCAGGTCGTTGTGACCATCGCGCCGGGCTGGACGCTGAAACGTTTGGAGGAGGCTTTCGGCAGGCCTGTCAAGCTTGTCCGCTGCATGCCGAATACCCCGGCGCTGGTGGGCGTTGGTGTGACGGCCTACTGCCAAAATACACTGGTGGAAAAAGGGGAGCTAGACCGGGTTGTCAGGGTCCTTGAGAGCTTTGGTCAGGCGGAACCGATTCCGGAGAACCTGTTCGATATGGAAGCCGCGCTGTGCGGCTCCTCCCCGGCGTATGTCTACATGATGATCGAAGCGATGGCCGACGCGGCAGTTCACGGCGGCATCGCCCGCGCGCAGGCCTACCGCATGGCAGCGCAGGCGCTCATCGGCAGTGCCAGGATGGTTCTGGAAACCGGACGGCATCCGGGAGACCTGAAGGATATGGTCTGCTCGCCGGGCGGCTCTACCATCGAAGCGGTGCGCGTGCTGGAGGAGAAAGGACTGCGCAGCAGCCTTTTCGAGGCGATGCTCGCCTGCGCGGACAAATGCAGCAGACTTTGAAACAGGAATTGTGAGACTGTCGTCCGGCAGCCTTGGGAGGAGTCTTTATGAGCAACATCGTAACCGGAAAGAAGAATATCTACGGCTTCAAAATCGGCGTCATCATGCTGGATATGCAGTTTCCGCGTATCCCCGGCGACGTCGGCAATGCCCACACTTGGAATTATCCGGTGCTTTACCGGGTGGTGAAGGACGCGCTGCCCAACAAGATCGCGGAGGACATCACCGATGAAGACTTGGCGCCGTTCCTCAATGCGGCCAGGGAACTGGAAGCGCAGGGTGTTTCCGCCATTGCGCTCGGATGCGGGTTTCTGTCGATCTTCCATGCGCGTATCAAAACTGCTGTGAAAATTCCGGTGATCCCGTCGGCGCTCGCGCTGCTGCCGCTTATCTACCGAATGCTTCCGCCAGAGAAAATCGTGGGCGTCATGACCGCCGATGCCACAGGGCTGATGCCCGCACATTTCAAAGCGAGCGGCGCGCAGGATGTCCCTGTGGCGATCATCGGGATGGAGGAGGAACGGGAGTTCTATACCTCGGTGATGCAGAATAAACCCCAGATGGATATCGATCTGTGCAGAGAGGAGCATAAGCGGGTCGCGCAAAAACTGTTACGGAAGAATCCACAGGTGGGAGCAATCTTGTTGGAGTGCACCAACATGCCGGCCTATTCGCAGGCGATCCAGGAGGCGACCGGACTGCCCGTATTCGATATCACAGCGCTTATTGATTTTGTACATGGAGCTCTGGAGCGCAAATCATTCCCGCTCGCGCTGTAAAAAGATTCAGAAAAAGGGAGCCCCGCGTTTGGCAAAGACCAAACGCGGGGCTCCCTTTTTTATAGGAATTCAGGTGAACAGTGTTTTTACAAACCGCAGGGAATCCGCCGCATCCTTTGCAAGCTGCGCATCATCCGCGCCGCCGGATAAATCGTGGAACAGGTACATCGTATCCCCCACCTCGCAGCCGCACAGCACGAACGGTTCCATGACAAAATCACCGCTATAACCGATTTCCCTGAGTGCCCGCGCCATCTCCCGCCACGGCAAAGCGCCGGTTCCAGGCAGTTTGCGGTTGCCTTCACAGATGTGCATGTGGCCCAGGTGTGTTCCGGCTGTACGGATCGCTCCGCCCATTGAGTCCTCCTCGATGTTCATGTGACAGGTGTCAAGCTGGATCTTTACATTTGACCTGCCGACCTCCTCCACATATTGAACGGCCTCCGACGCGGTGTTGATAAGGAAATTCTCATAGCGGTTGACCGGTTCGAGCATAATTGTCACATCGCAATCCCGCGCGGCGTCCGCCATTTCACGCATACAGGCCGCGCTGCGCGACCAGGCCTGGGACTTCTGAACCGGCCTGGAATAATCGTACATCCAATAACTGTAAAGGAGCCCACAGATCTTTTGAATCCCCATTCGGTGCAGGGTCGGGAGGAAGCTCAAAAAGCGCCGTACGCCATTTTCCCGCACCGAAGCGTCGTCCGAGGAGATGTCGTAAGCTTGGCCCATGCCACCTCCGGCGGTCAGACATACGCCGTGATCCCGGCCTAGCTTCAAAAGCCGGTCCTGCTGGGATTCGTCCATTCCCATGAGGTCGGTGGTGAGAATCTCCAACAGGTCGAAACCCAGCCCTGCGATTTTGGGGATAACCTTCTCATAAGTTTCAAAGCTGCCGTCCCAGCCGCGCTGAAAATACTGCGAATAGATACCGAATTTCATAAATGTCCCGTCCCTTCCGGTTTTGATGCGCAAAAAACTTCCTGAATAAATCGTAAGGGACAAATATTGGTTTGTCAAGTGAAATTCTGTTTTTTTCTTTATTATTTTTTATTTATATTGTTTTTAAAAAAGGCGCCTCGGATCTTTTGCAAAATCAGTTCCTGCTATAGAAACGCATTGATATTAGCCTGCCCGATCTCGCATCGTCGAAATAGACAAATTCAGGAAATTACATTTTTATAAGCAGCACAATGCAGAAATTAATTAAGCAGGCAACAAATATTGTCTATCACCGTTACCATTGTCGCTATTGACAAATGAAAAAGTTATTCCTATTATTTATCTTATAAAAATGCCGTGGCAGATCCCTTGAGAACAGGCGGTATAAAAAACATTGCTGAAAAAACGTTCCTATTTTTGGGTAAGAATGCTATTGCATGTAAAAAAAGAAAATGATAACATAAATGTAACAGGTGATAAACCGGTTGATCACTCTGCGGGAGGTATACATGTGCCGAAGGTGACACTACAGGACATTGCAGATGAGCTGCAGCTTTCAAAGTCCCTGATTTCCAAAATCATTAACAACAGGGACGTACGGGTCAGCGACGAAGTCCGTAAGAAGGTTCTTGATAAGATCAAAGAATACAACTACGTCCCAAACCGGGTGGCTTCGGCATTGAGCTCCAAGAAGATGAATCTGATCGCCTGCATTGTCACCAACACCAATTACGACTTTTATACGGATCTGGTCTTTTATATTGAACAGGAGGCGTTTCGGCAGGGGTATAACATCATCCTGTGTAACATCGCGGAAAATACAGCGCGGGAAGCAAATTATCTCAAACTGTACCAGTCGGGTCTCATCGATGGGATTCTGGCGTCTTCAAGCGACGGAACCTCCAACAGGGAACTCTATGAACAGATCCATCACGACGGCTTTCCAATTGTGTTTGTGGACCGTTATATTCCGGACACCGGCATCAGCGTGGTGGCCACTGAAAATCGTCAGGGTGCTTACATCCTGACGCAGGAACTCATCCAGAAGGGGCATAAGCGGATCAGCTTTGTCGGATACGATTTTGCAACCAAAACGACCGTCCAGAAAAACCGTTACATGGGGTATGCGCGGGCGATGGAAGAAAACGGTCTGACGCAGCAGCTTCTATATGCGGCGGAGGAAGGCGAACGCTCACTGGAACGCGCGTTGCAGGAGGACCGGCCGACGGCGCTGGTAATGATTTCATCCTGGCAGATTCCGGAAATCCTCAAACTCTGCCGGAAATACGGCATGAAGGTGCCGCGCGACCTCTCGATTGCGACGTTCGACGAATTTCGGCTGCCCTATAATTCCATGAACGACATCCAGACGACCCGTGTGGTGGAAGAACCGTTGATCATCCTCAAGCAGGATGTCCAGGCGCTGGCGCGCGCGGCAGTGGATGTTCTGATCGATCAGATCAATGGTGTTTCCAAAGAGGAGATCCATAAATTTATTCCTCCCTATTTTGAATAAAATCTTTCGCGTCCTTGTGGGCGCAAAATTTTTTTCGTTGATCAACCGGTTTATCATAGATCAAAAAAGGAGTGAAGGCCTTGAAGGCGATCGTATTGGAAGCGCCGCGCAGGAGCGTGGCCGTGGCAGACAAACCAATGCCGGAAATTGGACCGGACGAGGTGCTGATCCAGGTGCAGGCATGCGGCATTTGTGCCACCG
Source organism: Anaerotruncus rubiinfantis (assembly GCF_900078395.1). Classification (NCBI taxonomy): domain Bacteria; kingdom Bacillati; phylum Bacillota; class Clostridia; order Eubacteriales; family Oscillospiraceae; genus Anaerotruncus; species Anaerotruncus rubiinfantis. Next base: position 342,254 of record NZ_FKLA01000008.1, read on the forward strand.
ATTTGAAGATGTTCAAGGGGGAATACAGCGGATGCCTGCCGGTGACGCCGGGACATGAATTTACCGGCAGGGCGGTCAAAGTCGGAGACAAGGTCACAAGAATTAAAGCGGGTGACCGGGTTGTGGCGGACCCGAATGAAAGCTGCGGCACCTGCGGCGCCTGCCGAACCGCGCATTCCACTTTCTGTGAAACGATGGCGGGTTACGGTGTCTACACCGACGGCGGTCTGGCGGAATATGCGAAGGCCAAAGAGAAGGGGCTCTATCTGGTCCCGGAAAACCTTCCGCCGGAGATTGCCGCTTTTGTCGAACCAATTTCCTGTGCGCTGCACGGTATCGAGCAGGCAGGCATCCGGCAGGGTGACAATGTCGTGATCATTGGCGCTGGCACAATGGGGCAGCTGCTTTTGCAGATGGCACGCAACACCGGCGCGGCAAAGCTCATCCACGTGGATCGCATCGCCTGGAAACTGGAAGTTTCCAAAGCCTACGGCGCCACCGACGTGGTGGATGGAAGCAAAGCGGACCCGATTGAAGCGGTTAAAGCGCTCACCGGCGGGAAGGGCGCGGACGTTGTGATTGAAGCGGTCGGACACCCGTCAGTGCTCGAAATGGCGATGGATATGGTCGCGCAGGGGGGCAGGATCGTGCAGTTTGGGTTCCCTGCGGAAGGCGTGAAGGCACAGATCGAGCCGTTCCAGATCCTGAAAAAGGAATTGACCCTCGTCGGGTCGTGGATCAACCCCTACACCTACGAACGTGCGCTGCACATGCTTTCAAGCGGGAAGCTCAGGGTTGACCATCTGGTGACGCATCTGCTTAAACTTGAGGATTACGAAAAGGCGATCCATCTGATCGAAACACAGCCGCAGGGCTTTATGAAATCGATCATCATGGTACATCCGGAATAGGGAAAAGCGGAGGCGGAAATGAAGATCATGGACAGTTTGCGAGAGCTGATGCTGCTGCCGGCCCCGTCGGGCTATGAAAATGCCGTGGCGCAGAGGATGGCTGAGAGATTTTCTCCTTATGCAGACACCGTTTTTTTTGACCGCGCCGGGAATGTGATTGCGCGGTTCACGGGAAAAAGGACGGATCTGCCGTCGGTCATGGTCTATGCGCATATGGATCAGATCGGTTTTATCATCCGGCAGATCACGGAGGACGGCTACCTGCGGCTGGAACGGCTCGGCGGCGTGCCGGAAAAAGTGCTTCCGGCGCTGCGCCTGCGTTTTTTTACCGATGCCGGGCGTTGGGTGCCGGGCGTGATGGGCAGCAAATCCCACCATGTCACCCCGGCGGAGGAAAAGTACCATGCCGATCCAATTGGGTCGCTTTATGCGGATGTCGGAGCCGCAAGCGCGCAAGAAGTTTTTGCAATGGGGCTTGGCGTCGGAAACCCGGGCATTTATGAACCGTCCTTCAGTGAGCTGGGAGGAGTCTGTTTTGGCACATCGGCCGATAACCGGGGCGGCTGCGCGGCACTTTTGCGGTTGGCCGAGCTGCTCGGCAAACAGCGGCCGGAACAGGAGGTTTTCCTGGTTGGCACGGTACAGGAGGAATTCAACCTGCGCGGGGCTATGCTGGCGGCGCGGGTTCTGAAGCCCGATATTGCAATTGCGCTCGACGTGGCGCTGGCCGGGGACACGCCGGATCTTTCCGGCCGCTTCCCGGTGAAGCTTGGCGGAGGTCCGGTGGTATCACTTTATAATTTTCATGGGCGGGGAACCCTCAACGGAACGATCGCGCACCGGGGATTGGCTGACCTTGCAATCCGAGCGGCGAAAGAAGCGGATATCCCGCTGCAGCGGTTCGCCTCAACTGGGATTCTCACGGATTCCGCCTATGTGCAGCTCGAAAACGAGGGGATTGCCGCGCTCGACCTGGGATTTCCGGCACGGTATACCCATACGCCGGTCGAGGCCTGCAACCCCGAAGATATAGAACAACTTGCGCGGCTCATCCGGGAAATGCTTGGCGGGATGGATGAAACCTTCCGGCTCACGCGTTATTAACGACGAAGAGAAAGAAAGGATATCAGAATGATGCAGTGGATCAAAGAAACCTTCGGTACCGACAAACCGATTATTGCGATGTGCCATATCCGGGCGATGCCCGGCGACCCGTATTTCGATGCCGCGGGCGGTATGGAACGGGTGGTGGAGCTTGCGCGGCAGGATCTTTTGAACCTGCAGGACGGCGGCGTGGACGCGGTGATGTTTTCGAACGAATTCAGCCTGCCGTACCTTCTGAAAGTAAAGACCGAAACGGTTGCCTGCATGGCGCGGATCATCGGCGAGCTCAAAAGCGAGATCAGAGTCCCTTACGGGGTGAACGTCCTGTGGGATCCGATCGCTTCGATCGATCTTGCGACGGCCACCGGCGCAAGCTTCATCCGCGAGATCATGACCGGCGTCTACGCGAGCGACTATGGCCTGTGGAACACCCATGTGGGCGAAACGGTGCGTCACAAGATGGAGCTTGGCAACCCGAATCTCAAGCTGCTGTTCAATATTGTGCCGGAGGCGGCCAAATACCTCCAGGAGCGTGAGATCACCGAGGTCGCCCGCTCGACTGTTTTCAACAACCGCCCTGACGCGCTCTGCGTTTCCGGTCTCACAGCGGGTGAAGAGACCGACAGCCAGATCCTTTCACGGGTGAAGAACGAGGTTCCGGACACTGCGGTTTTCTGCAACACCGGATGCCGTCTCGAAAACATCGAACGTCAGCTTTCCATCGCGGACGGCGCGGTGGTCGGCACCACCTTTAAAGTGGATGGGAAATTTGACAACCTCGTGGATCCGGAACGGGTGAAACCGTTCATGGATAAGGTGCGCGAAATCAGGAGCAGACGCGGTTAGGGGGCAATGTTATGAAAAAGGTTCAGGCCGCGCTGATCGGCGCGGGGGACCGGGGCTTCCACTGCTACGCGCCCTATGCCGAAGAGAACCCGTGGAAGCTGGAATTCACGGCGGTGGCCGAGATGGACGACGAAAAACGCCGTCAGTTCGGGGATCGGTTCGGCATCCCGCAAGAGCGGCGCTTTAAAGATCTATGGGAGCTGCTCGCGCGGCCGAAGCTCGCGGACGCGCTGCTCATCTGCACGAGCGACAAGCTGCATTACGAACCGGCCATCAAGGCGATGGAACAGGGTTATCATATCATGCTGGAAAAGCCGATGTCCACGACCCTTTCGGAATGTGTGGCGCTCGAACAGGCGGCACGCGGTTACGGCAGAATGTTCATCCTCTGCTTTGTGCTGCGGTACACCGAATTTTTCTCGACCATCCGTCAGGTGATCGATGAGGGGCGGATTGGCCGGGTGAACAGCATCGTGCATCTGGAAAATATTCCATTGGTGGATCAGGTGCACGCCTTCACGCGCGGCATCTTCCGCAACGAGCAGGTTTCCTGCCCGATCATCCTGGCGCACTGCTGTCATGACCTTGATCTGATCAGCTGGTTCGCGGGCGCGAAATGCAGCAAGGTGGCATCTTTCGGCGGGCTCACCCATTTCAACGAAGAAAACGCCCCGGAAGGCGCTCCAAAGCGCTGCCTGGACGGCTGCCCGCACAGCACGGACTGTCCATACTACGCGCCGGACTACTATCTGACCGAGGACACTGGCTGGCCCACCTCCACCATCTGTACCGACATGTCTTACGAGGCGCGGATGAAGGAGCTGGAAAACGGTCCGTACGGACGATGCGTCTACCGCTGCGACAACACGGTGGCGGACAATCAGACGGTGATCATGGAGTTTGAAAACAACGTGACCGCGTCGTTCATCCTGCAGCCATTTGCCAGCGCGAACGGCCGAACCCTGAAGATCACTGGCAGCAGAGGTGAAATTCGGGCCGACATGGACAAAAACGAGATCGAGCTTTTCGATCTTTTGACCGGACGCAAAGAAAAGCTTTTGCTGAAGCCATCCCGTTACAAATATGGCGGCGGCGATCATGGGATTATGGAATATTTTGTGGAGCAGATTGCGCGGGACGGCGCGGGTGGACTCACCTGTATGGAAAACGCGATTGAAAGCCACCTGATTGCCTTTGCGGCGGAAACATCCCGCAGGGAGGGGACAGTGGTGGATCTGGCGAAACTGAGGCGGTGAACGATGAAACTGTTATTGGGTATTGACCTTGGCACCAGCGGGATCAAAACGGTTCTGCTGACGCCGGAAGGGCAGATCGCGGGCAGCGGTTCCTGTGAGCTGTGTCTTTCCACGCCGCGCCCGGGTTTTGCAGAACAAAACCCGGGCGAATGGTGGGAAGCCTGCTGCACCGCCGTGCGGCAGGCAGCCGCGTCGGTGACTGGCAGGTCGGAAGTGGTTGGGATCGGTATCTCCGGGCAGATGCTCGGCAGCGTGCTGCTTGACCGGGCCGGAGCGGTTATCGAGGACTGCATCATCTGGATGGACCAGCGCGCGCAGGAGGAGCTTGCGTGGGTGGAAACGATAATTGGCAGGGAGGAGTTGCTGCGCCGGACGGCCAACTATCCGCTGGTCAGTTACTGGGCCCCAAAACTGCTCTGGCTGCGTAAACATCGCCCGGCAACTTATGCGAAGATCGACAAGGTGCTTTTCCCGAAGGATTACCTCAAATTTAAGTTGACAGGCGTCCATGACATCGATGTGACCGATGCGACCGGTTCCATGCTTTTCGATACCGCGCGCCGCGCCTGGGACTGGGAGCTTTTCGATCAGCTTTCGCTCCCGCGCAGCTTTGTTCCCAAAACGGCTTCTGAATCCACGGCCGTGATTGGGAGTCTGCGGGCGGACGCGGCGGAAAGATTGGGGCTTTTGCCGGGTATCCCGGTGGTTGCGGGCGGCGGAGATCAGATGTGCGGGGCGGTCGGGCTTGGTGTTGTGCGGGAAGGGGTGCTCTCCTCCACGATCGGCACCTCCGGATGTGTCTTTTCCTACAGCAGTTGCTGTATCACCGACCAGAAGCCGCGGGCGGCGCTTTCCTACTGCCACAGCGTGCCGGATGCGTGGTGCGTCTACGGATGTACGCTGGCCGCGGGCGGCGCTTACAAATGGTTGCGGGATTGTTTTTTTGACAAAAAACATGTAACTTTGAATACAAGCGGACAGCCAGCCTACCGCGTGATGGACGAATTGGCCGTGCAGGCCCGTCCGGGAAGCGAAGGGCTTCTGTTCCTGCCGTACTTAAGCGGCGAGCGCACGCCCCATCCGGACCCGGCGGCGCGCGGGGTGTTTTTCGGGCTTTCCGCCCGGCATGGAATTTCGGAAATCTGCCGGTCGGTGCTGGAAGGCGTGGCCTACAGCCTGCGCGACACGGTGGAAATCCTGCGGGAATATCATGTCCCGGTTGATGAGGTGCGCGCGGCGGGCGGCGGCGCGGCGAGCCCGCTGTGGCTGCAGCTGCAGGCGGACATTTTCGATGCGCACATTGCCGTAACGAATGTGGCGGAAGCGCCGGCGGTCGGCGCGGCAATCCTGGCGGGGGTGGGCGCGGGTTTATTTGACAGCGTACCGCAGGCTGCCGACAAGATTGTTCGGGTGGTCCGAATGGTGGAACCGGAACGCAGAAACGTGCCGCTCTACGCCGACTACTATGAAACTTACCGGGCGCTTTATCCCGCGCTGCAGGACCTGTTTTCCAGCCAGGCGGGCAAGGTGGGGCGATGGACATGAACGGGGATTTCCGGATCCTGCCATCGATCGCATCGGCGGACCAAATGCGGATTGCCGGGGAAATCCAGCGATTGGGGGACTGGCCGTACCTGCATCTCGATATCGAGGATGGGAACTTTGTGCCGAACATCACCTTTGGGATGAAGACGGTCCGGCAGATTGCGTCCTATACGGAGAAAGAACTGGACGCGCATCTGATGGTGGCCGATCCGGGAGCATATCTTGAGGAGCTCGCGGGCTGCGGCGTCAAAAATGTGGCGGTTCATCTGGAGGCGCTGACCTATCCGCTTCAGACGCTGAGCGCTATCCATAAACTAGGCATGCGCGCGGGCCTGGCGCTGGGTTTTTCCTCTGGCGCCGAAGCGGTGATGCCATTTTTGTCCGGGGCCGATTACCTACTTGTCATGACGGCGGAGCCGGATGGGGAAGGGCAGATTTTTCGGGCACGGACTCTTGAAAAGATCCGGAATCTTTCCCGTCTGACGGCGCTTCCCATCTGGGTGGACGGCGGCGTTGGATCGGAGACAATCGTGCAGGCCGCCCGGGCGGGTGCGTCCGCTGCAGTGTTGGGAAGGGCGGTATTCTCGGCGGAAAATCCCGGAGAGAGAGCACGGGAACTTGCCGCAATGGTTTTGTATCAGAACAAGAAATGAAGGAGGAGTCCTATGAGCAGAAACATCCGAAAGCTCGAAATGAAAGATCTGCCGGAGATTTGGCGGATTGCGAACCTTTCCTATCCGCCCTATGGGGATAAAAAGGCAAAACGGGAAAAATACCTGCGCCGGGCGCTTTCCGAGCGGACATCGGGCGAATTTTACGGCTGCTTTGAAGCGGAAGAAATGGTGGGCTTTCTGGAGCTCTACGACTTTCGGATGAATCTGCGCGGCTGCCAGATCCAGGTTGGCGGGGTCGGTTTCATTGCCGTGGACATTTTCCATAAACGCCAGGGGGTGGCCGGCGAAATGCTCGCTTTCTGCGAGCGGTATTTCCGGGAACGGCAGATCCCGGTGCTGGTGCTCTATCCCTACAGCATCCGGTTTTATCACAAGCGTGGTTTCTGTTGCGCCACCCGGATGTATCAGTACCGGATCCTGCCGGACATGTTCCCGTACGCCGGCCCACCCAAACATGTGCGGATGCTGGGGCAGGATGACCGGAAAAAGCTGACCGACTGTTTCGCGGCGTATTTTGCCAATACGAACGGGATGCTCATGAAGCGGAGCGTTGACATCGACGCGCTGCTGGAGGATACTCTTATCGCCGCTTATGAACGGGACGGCGTGGTGGAAGGTTATGCCGCCTACCGCTATGAGAAGGTGGACCCAAACTGTGTCCATATGGACAACATGGTGGTTTCCGAATGGGTTTGGAACAGCCGGGAAGCGTTTTTGGAACTCTGTTCCTTTTTTCACGCGCAGTCCGACCAGATCACGCGGGTTATTCTGAACACACCGGAAGAAAATCTGTACCTGTCCCTGCTGGACCCGGCGAACGGGCTCAACGGTGCATTCCAGAACGAAACGCATGAGATGTATGTGGCGGCGGCCGACTCAATGTATAAGGTTCTCGACGCCAAAAATCTGTTTGCGCAGATTGGAGCGGTCAATTTTAACGGGGCGAACCTGCGCCTGTGGCTTACGCTTTTGGGACCGGACGGCTCCGAGGAGTTGGGGCTGAAAGTGGAGGACGGGACCGCCCGCATTTCGGAGGAAGGCCCCTGGGACGCGATGCTCCGGATGCCGGGGGACGTGTTCACGGCAATGGTCACCGGCGCGGCGGACTTTGCGGAGCTTCACGCGCTGGGGCTTGCGGAGATCGATCGGGCGGATCAGATTATGGAAGTAAGTAAACTGTTTGCATATCCAAGAAGACCCAAAACAATCACTTATTTTTAAAGGAAAGAGGGAGAGAACATGATGAAAAAGAACAACATCCGCATTAAACTGACCGCATCCCTTGCCGCGTTGGCCCTGCTTGCCGGCCTGATGGCCGGCTGCGGCTCCTCGTCCGCCCCGGCGTCCTCTGCGGCACCCGCCGCGGCCGCGCCGTCTCAGAGCCAGGCGCAGTCTGAACAGGCCGCGCCCGCGGAAAAGATCACGCTGGTGTTCACCACCGCCTCGCTGCCGGATGTTTCCTACACCAAGGTGCTTTACGATGTGATCAAACCGGAGCTTGAAAAGCTTTCGAACGGTCAGATCGAGCTCGAAGTCCACGATTCCGGATCACTTTTCAGCCAGGATGACGAGCTGCCCGCAACCATCAAAGGCAATGCTTCGATGTGCTATACCGACGCGACCTGGCTGGCTACCTATATGCCTTCAATGAATATGATTGCCGCTGGCTACATGTTCAAGGACAAGGACCATATGGATAAAGTGCTAAACGGCGAAATTGGGCAGCAGCTCTTTGAACAGACCGCGAAAGAAGTCGGCGTGCGCCCACTGTACGCCTATTACATCGGCGCGCGCGTGGTCGGCATGCGCGATGGCCGCGCGATCATGAGCCCGGACGACCTCAAAGGGGTCAAACTGCGTATGCCGAACTCGGAATCCTGGCTCTTTCTTGGTAAGGCGCTGGGCAGCAACCCGGTCCCGATTGCCTTTTCCGAGCTTTACACCGCGCTCCAGTCCGGCACGGTCGACGGCCTCGAAAACCCGATCTCCGGCTTGGAAGAGGGCAAGTTTTACGAGGTCATCAAGTCGATCTCGCTGACCAACCATATGATCGGCGCGGTCTGGCCGTGCATCAATGAAGAAATCTGGCAGAGCCTCACGCCGGAGCTGCAGAAGAACGTGCTGGATGCGTTTAAAAAGGGTCTGGACGCAAACGACGAGCTGGCGCTGCAGGACGAAGAAGTCCTTCTGGAAAAATATAAGGAGCTGGGCGTCGAAGTGATGACCCCCGATGTGGAGGCATTCAAAAAACAGGTCAACGACTTTTATCTGAACGATTCGGAGATGGTGAAGGACTGGGATATGGACCTGTTCGAGCAGATCAAAGCGATGGGCGAATAAATCCTGTAAGACGGCGGGCCGGGGATGTCCCCGGCCCGCGCAAAACCCGGCCCTGCCGACAGAGGAGGAATCCGATTGAAAATACTTCGCCGCATCTGGGAAGTGATCGAGAAAGTGATAGGGATCTATCTTCCGTGTGTGACCTTCCTGATCATGTTTGTGTCCTTTTGCATCCAGATCATCTGCCGTTACCTGTTCAATTACCAGTTTGAGTGGACCTATGAGTTTACCGTCATCGGGTTCATGTGGACAGCTGTTTTCGGCGCCTGCTACAGCAGCAAAATCCGGGATCATGTCTCCTTCAATCTGATCTATGACCGCCTGGGCAGCAAGGGCCAGGCGCTGATGTCCCTGGCGGGCAACCTGATTATAATCGTGGCATTTTTTCTGCTGATCCCGTATGCGGTGGAATATATCTCTTTCATGGATATTAAGACCACGCCGGTGCTCAAACTTTCGTTTGGCGTGGCATATGCACCGTTTCTGATTTTTCTGCTTTTTAGTATCATCTATATCATTCGGGACATCGTGCTGGCCATCCGCACGCTGTTCGGCCTGTACAGGCTGCCGAAGAAGGAGGATGCCGCATGAGCTTTTCCACCTGGATCCCGATCATTATGATGGTTCTGACCTTCGCGCTCAATATTCCCGTCACTTACGGTATGGTTGCGGCGGGCGCGTTTTATCTACTGTATACAAGCGCCGATCTCGGAATTGTAGTTGGGCAGGTCATGGGAACCATGTACACCGGCTATGTGCTCATGGCCATCCCGCTTTTCATCTTCACCGCCAACGTCATGAATTCCGGCAAGGTTACTGACGCCATGTTCGACTTCTCAAAAGCGGCGGTCGGCAAAAAACGAGGTGCGCTGGCATATGTAAACGTGCTGATCTCGCTGATTTTTTCCGGCATGACCGGTTCCGCGATCGCGGATGCGGCCGGCATGGGGCTCATGGAGATCAAAGCGATGGAAAAGGACGGCTATGACCTGCCGTTCAGCTGCGCCATCACGGCGGCTACCGCGACCATTGGCCCAATCTTCCCGCCGAGTATCCCGTTCGTCATCTATGCAATGCTTTCCGGCACCTCAGTGGGCGCGCTTTTCCTGGGCGGCGTGGTCCCCGCGATCCTGATTGCGGTGGCCCTGTCCCTCTATATTGCTTATGTTTCCCAAAAAAGAAAATACCCGGAAGGCATCAAGTTCTCCCCGCGGGAATTTTGGCGTTTCACCCTGCGGGCGCTGCCGGCGCTCCTGACGCCGGTTATTCTGCTGGCGGGCATCTATACCGGGGTCATGACCCCGACCGAAGCGGGTGCGATCGCCGCGCTTTATGCGCTCATCATTTCGGTTTTTGTTTACCGGATTCTGGGCTGGAAGGAATTTCAGCAGACGGTGAAAGACACGGCTTTCTCCACCGGCTCGATCACGATTCTCACAGCCGCGGCGGCGGTGTTCTCCTATATTGTGGCCAAAGAGAAAATTCCGGACATGGTTTCGGATTTCATGCTGGGCATCACCGACAACAAGATTGTTCTGCTGCTCATCATCAACGCGCTGTTTCTGGTGCTTGGGATGTTCCTGGATACAGCGGTGCTCCAGTATGTATTCCTGCCGATGGTGATTCCAATTGTGCGGGTGTTGGGGATCGATATGGTACATTTCGGCGTGCTCATCTGCCTGAACATGATGATCGGCCTCTCCACGCCTCCGTTTGGATTTTTGCTGTTTGTCACCGCGAACATTGCCAAAACGTCCCTCAGCGCGGTGGTGCGCGAGGTGCTGCCAATGGTTGGGGTTCTGTTGGTTGTGCTGATGCTGTTGACATTCGTCCCGCAGTTGGTGCTGTTTGTGCCCAGCCTGATGGGATAGGGAGAGGTGTGTTCTTATGAAAATGCAGATACCGGACGGCGTCTATCCGACGATGGTGACGCCTTTCACAGAGGATAACAGGATCGATTACGGCGCGGTGCTACGCCTGATCGAATGGTACGACAGACAGGAGGTAGAAGGGATCTTCGCTGTTTGCCAGTCGAGTGAGATCTTTTTTCTGTCGTTTGGGGAACGGCTGGAGCTTTTAAAATTTATCGTGAAGAATACGCCCAAACACATTTCGGTGGTGGCGTCAGGGCATACAGCTCCCGATCTGCCCACCCAAATTCGGGAAGCAGAAGCATTCATCGCCGCTGGGATCGACGCCTATGTTTTCATCTCCAACCGGTTTGCCAGTGAGACGGAGGGCGAGGAGACGCTGCTCCAGAACATCCATACGGTGATCGACGCCCTGCCGGGTACGCAATTCGGCATCTATGAATGCCCGTACCCATACAAGCGGGTGATGCGGCCCGAAACGCTCAGGGAGCTTGCAGAGACCGGCCGGTTCGCCTTTTTGAAGGACACCTGCTGCGATTTGGAACTGATCCGGAAAAAACTTAAGGCGACGGAAGGGACCGGCCTTAAAATTTATAACGCAGTTTCCGCGACACTGCTGGAAAGCCTGCGCATGGGTTGCGCAGGTTATTCCGGGGTGATGGCCAACTTCCATCCCGAACTTTACGGATGGCTCTGCAAGAACTTTCAGAAGCAGCCGGAGAAGGCGCAGCGCCTGCAGGATATCCTGGGCGTCTTTTCGGTGATGGAGTCTCGGGTCTATCCGGTCTGTGCGAAATACTACCTGAATGCACTCGGTGTTTCCATGGGGCTTCATTCCCGCGCGCGCAGCGCCGCCGAATTCACCCCCAACCTGCAGATGGAATTCGATCAGCTTTTGCGACTCACCGAACGGGTCAAATCCGAGATCCTGTAAGCGTGAAAAAACGCCCCGTGGAAGTTTTCCACAGGGCGTTTATAGAGTCCGTAAACAAAGGCTATTCTTTCGGCAGGTTTTCCGCGCCTTTTACAAAACGCGAACGTTTCCACTTGCCAGTGCGGTACTGCAAAAACGAGAGGACATAGTTGGCGCTCCAGCCAACCGGCACCGCAACCCACACCATTGCGATCCCGAAACGCGGTGCAAACGCCACTGCAATAAAAACACGGATCGAGAGGTTGACCAGGTTTGCAACGGTGAACATCCGCATATCCCCAGCGCCGCGCAAAAGCCCGTCGGTGATCATCTTGAGCCCGATCATCACGAAAAACCATCCCATGAACCGCAGATAGCCGGTACCGGTCTGCAAAGCGGACAGGGTTCCGTCCGCGCCGAGGAAAGCGGCGATGATGGGCCGGTTGAAAAGTTCGAGCACGATGCAGATTATGAGCGCGAAGGAAAAGACAATCCCATAGCCCGCATGATACCCCCGGCGCACCCGGCCATATTCCGATGCGCCAATGTTCTGCGCGGTGAAGGAGGAGATCGCATTGCCCATGGCGGCCATCGGCACCACGCAGATGCTTTCCACGCGCATAGCGGCGGTGAAGCCCGCAAGTACCTCGGAGCCGAAGGAATTCACCACCGACTGCACCAGCAGCATGCCGATCGAAACGGTGGATTGCTGCAGGATTGACGGCAGCGCAACCTTTGCCATATCGCAGAAAGCGGCGCCGTCGAAAAGTCCGGTGCCCTCGGTGGGATAGCGGGAGAGCTCCCGCAGCAGGAGCGCGAAGGCGAGCACGGCGGAGATCCCCTGCGCGATGAGGGTCGCCCAGGCAACGCCCGCCACGCCAAGCCGGAGGCTGCGCACCATGTAAATATCCAGCACGATGTTAAAAAGGGAGGAAAAGATCAGCAGATAGAGCGGGATACGGGAGCGCCCAAGCGCGTTGAAGGTGGCGGAAACGACATTGTAAAGGAACAAAAACGGCAGCCCCAAAAAGTAGATGTTCAGATAGGTGACCGCCAGGCCGATGATGTTTTCCGGGGTGTTGAGCAGCCGCATCAGCGCGTGCCCCGCAAAAAGTCCGAACGCGCCCAGCAGCATGCTGAGCGCGAAAAAAGAGAGCAGGGAAGTGAAGATCGCACGTTTCATCTGGGTATAGCGGCGGGCCCCAAAATACTGGCTGGCGATCACCGAGGCTCCCACACCTCCGCCGATTGCCACAGAGATAAAGACGTTTGTAAGCGCGTATGACGCGCCGACCGCGGCGAGCGCCTCCTCGCTGACAAACTGGCCGACGACAATTGAATCGGCCATCGTGTAAAACTGCTGAAACAGGTTCCCGATGATCATCGGGATCGAGAAAACCAGCAGCGCTTTCATTGGACTTTCCGTAATCAGATAATCTTTTTTCATTGCGACCTCAAAACCTCCCAGATGGCGGAACACTGTCAATGCCGGTCATATTTGGAATGGCGGCGGGTGGCCTGGTAGTCCCGGGACAGGGTGCGCAGCGAAACCTGGGTGGCCTTTCGTTTGACAACCCATCCGAGTCCGGTCCGCTGTGTCAGCCGGGATTTGATTTGCTCAAAATCGCCGCTTTGTTCCAAAAGGTAAGCGGACTTGTCCCGCATCAGCACAAACAGGTAATCGCTGTCCTCCATCAGCCGATAGACGTCGCTGTAGAGCAGGTCCTGCCGACCCTGCCCGGTTCCGACATGAATTCCAGCCTCCCCGAAATCGTAGGACATCAATGGAAAATTTCCGCCAAACTGCCGGATCACCCGTTCAGCGACCATCTTAGCAGGCAGGTTGATGCTGGGGATGGGGATGCAGCCGAGCATCAAAAAAAAGATGCGCCAGGAGGTGCTCAGGTTTCCAAGCACGCCAAGGGCGAGAAAAACACAACACGCCGTGATGACGGCGGTGCGGACTTTGGCGCCGAACACGCGGTACTGGATGTTGGCAAGCGTGCGGATCGCCTGTTCGTTATATTGGATTTCGGCATGGTAAGATTCCGCCAAAACGACCTCTCCCGTCAAAATGGATTTCCCATATAGTATAGAAAATTTTTGTCCGTGTGTAAAGAGCGCGCGAAATTTTGTGTATTTTTGATCTTTACAACCGCGCTCGGAGCGGTTAAAATGAATCACATCAAATGAAAAGCGGCGCAGAAGACGCCGTACATTTTTTGCTGCTTTCTGAAAACGTTTTCATCATCGACGAAAGGAGCAAAGCTGATGGACTTATTCTCATTGGAAGGAAAAATTGCACTGGTCACCGGCTGTGCGGGCGGCATTGGAGCCGGACTCGCATCCGGGCTCGCCAAGGCGGGCGCGGATATTGTCGCGGTCGACCGGGCGGATCTCTCCGAAACCGCCGAAAAAATCCATGCGCTCGGGCGGGCATGTCACTGTGTCGAGGCCGATCTATCGACGCAGGAGGGGGTAGGCAAGGCTTGGGAATCCGCTGTCGCGGCGGCCGGGAAGATCGATATCCTCTGCAACAATGCCGGCATGCAGCACCGGGAAAGCATCCTGACCTATCCTCAGGAGGTGCTCGACAAGGTGCTGGCGGTCAATTTAAAGGCACCGTACGATCTGGCACAGAAAGCCGCGCGGCATTTCATTGCGCGCGGATGCAGAGGCAAGATCATCAACACCGCCTCGCTGTTTACCAGCTTCGGCGGCGTTGAAGTGAGCGGCTATACCTGTTCGAAACATGCGATCCTGGGACTCACCCGCGCGCTTTCAAACGAACTGTCCGGCAAGGGCATTTGTGTCAATGCGATCGCACCCGGTTATGTTGAAACCGAACTCACCCGCGCGATCTGGAGCGACCCTGTGCGGCGCGCCCCAATGGATGAACGCCTGCCGATCGGGCGCTGGGGGCGCCCGGAGGATTTTGAAGGGGTCGCGGTCTTTCTGGCAAGCGCGGCTTCCGATTATATCACAGGTGTGATGATCCCGGTGGACGGCGGCTATTCCGCGCGGTGACCCGTCCTTTGGGATGATAAAAATTTTAGAAAAAGAGAGGTACGGATATGGAACTCTGCAACATATTTGAAATTGAGGGAATGGAAATGCCGGCGGGCCGCAGGACGCGTGTGATGATCGGGCAGAATGGCGCGATCAAAGGAGACAAGTTCTGCCAGGGGTATGTCGTGGTATATCCGGGCGGCACGGTTCCGGCGCATGAGCACGAAACGGTGGAGTCCTACACTATCCTGAAAGGCGAAGGGGAACTGACTGTTGATGGGGAAGTGCGCAAGGTCAAAGCGGGCGACTATACCTTCATCCCGCCGATGCTTTCTCATGCCCTCGCCAACACCGGTGAGGAGGATCTGCACATGATGTTCGTCTATGCGCCGAGCGTGGTGGTTGACCATTGGGCGCAGGAACAGTCCGGCGAATTAAAGTAAAATTGGACTTGAATTTTTCGATTCCGCTGAAATTTTTGACGATATTTTGGGGAATTTGACTATTGAAAACAGGAAAACATTTTGTTATTATTATGTCGATGAAAACGTTTTCCTAAAATTTTGAAATGCAGAAGGGCATCCTATGTCGACGATTCGAGATGTTGCGCGTCTGGCAAATGTATCGATCAGCACGGTTTCGCGCGTGATGAACAATACCGCCCCGGTGGAGGAAGAAACCAGACAACGCGTGATGGATGCCGTACAGGTGACCGGGTACAAGGCGAGCGCAATTGCGAAAGCTTTGAAAAGTGGCCGTACCAATACGATCGCTTTTGTCATCCCAAATCTGGTCAATATGATTTACCCATCCCTTGCGATCACTGTGGAAAATGAAGCGCAGAAATACGGTTATTTCGTGCTGTTCTGCAATACGCAGGAGGAGCAAGCGAAGGAAAAGGGGTACGTTGAAAAGCTCAAAGGGGACTTTGTGGACGGATTCCTTTTTTCCACAGCGCTGGCCGGCGGCGAAAGCGCCGAGATCTATAAGCTTCGCCGGGAAGGCGTCCCGGTGGTCTGCCTGATGCGTGAAACCGGAGATCCACGGGATTCGGTTGTTTCGGACAATTTGGAGGGGGGATATCTCGCCGCCAAATATCTGTTGGACCGGGGATTTCGTGAGATTGCCGTCGTGTGCGGGCGTCAAAACCTGGCGCTGTATGGGCAGCGGCTTGCGGGTTACAAAAAGGCCCTTGCGGAATATGGGGTCCCATTCAATCCGTCCATCTGTCTGGAAGGCGTTAAGGACGGGCGGGAGAACGGTTCCGAATGCATCCTGTCCTACTACAAAAAATATAACCGGATTCCGGAAGCGATCTTCGCATCGAGCGACCCGCTCGCATTCGACGTGATGATCACCCTGAACCGGTTGGGCTGTTCCATCCCGCGGGATGTTTCGGTCATCGGATTCGATAATGTCCCATTTGCGGAGAATTATTACCTGACCACGGTGGAACAGAAACTCTATGAAATGGCGCGTGCCGCGACCAGGCAGCTGATCGCGATCATTGAAAAGCGTGAGCCGCCCGATCAGCCGCAGCAGGTTTTTCCCGTACGGGTGGTGGAGCGGCAGTCGGTTCGCGCTGCGGACGGCAGAGAAGAGAATAAGGAATTGCACATACCATGCGCGTTTTAGCGCGTGGTATGTGCCGGACGATCTTTTAATAGGTGAAGGAGTAGTGTGGCCGGTTTGGGGCCGGCAAAGAAGGAACTGTTTTGGGACCGGATGACAACATACATTCTTCAAAATGCCTGAAAACAAAAGATCATTATTTTTTGCGAGTCATGAAAACGTTTTCTTGAGACGCCTTGGTGTGTGAAAGGCGTATACGGGAAAAACAATATTTTTTTGCCGCACTTGAAAACGTTTTCATAGGAGGTGATATATCCATGGAACCATTCATTGTCAATGCCAAAACCGACCTTTATGCGATCCTCGGAGACCCCATTTCCCATTCGATGTCCCCGGTCATCCACAATAACGCCTTCCGGCGTTTCGGGATGGATAAGGTTTTCCTGGCGGTCCGCTGCGATCCCGAACACGTCGATGAAATGATGCGTTCGCTCCGGTTCATGGACCTGAAGGGATATGTTTTCACAATGCCGCTCAAGGAAATGGTCTTTTCCCATATGGATGAGGTCAAGGACGAGGCCGAAATCACCGGCGCGATCAACTGTGTGCAGAATGAGAATGGCAGGCTGATCGGCTACAACACCGACAGCCGCGGATTCTGGACGGCGGTTGCTTCCCGCAATGTCAAAAACCGGCCAATCAACCGGGTATTTATCCTTGGGATGGGCGGCTTTGCCAAAGCGGCTGCCGCACAGGCGGCGCTGCAGGGGGTAAAGGAGATCATTGCGGTCAACCGCATGGAAGAAACCGCCTATGTGGACAGCTTCCGGGCTTTTGCCGGGCGCCTGCAGAAGAAAGCGCCGCACAGCACGGTGTGTCTTATGGACTGGGACCCGGCCGGGTGGAAAGAGGCGCTTGCCGGCGCCGACGTGGTGGCGAACGCCACGCCGAACGGCCTTAACTGCGACGGCGATCTGTATTTGCAGTTCCCGTACGAATATGCGGACCCGGACGCGATCTTTTTCGACGCGATCTATACCCCGCTCAAGACCAAATTTCTGGAAAAAGCCGAGCAGCTCGGGCATCCGATTGTGGACGGGCTGGATCTGCTTTCGCATCAGGGCGTCTGTTCGTTCAAGATTTGGACCGGTATGGACGTGGAGCCTGAGCAGATGCGGCAGGATGGGCTGCGTTTCATCCAGGAATCCGCACATTGATTTGTCATTTATGAGGATTCCCTCATAAAAATAAAAAACAGCAAAAGAAAAGGAGAAAAGATATGAAAAAACTACTTGCTCTTACTCTGGCGCTTGCAATGGTCCTCTCGTTTGCAGCTTGCGGCGGTTCTTCCGCTCCCGCGTCCTCCGCGGCCCCTGCAGCGTCCACACCCGCGGCTTCCACTGCTCCGGCGGATTCCTCCGCTGCTCCCGCAGATTCCGGTGAAGCTGAATATGTCCTGAAGCTGGGCGATGTTCTGGCTGAAGACCACCCGCATTCCCAGTCCTACTACTGGTTTGCAGACCGTGTCGCGGAACTGACGGGCGGCAAGGTCAAGGTGGAAGTGTATGTCAACTCCTCGCTGGGCAACCAGTCCGACCTGGTGGAAGGACTGAGCCTTGGCACCGTCCAGATCGCAAAATCGATGACCACCGGCCTGTCGGTTTACTGCCCTGAGATCCAGATCTTCGACCTGCCTTACATGTTCCAGAACACGGATCAGTTCTTCAAAGTCATCGACGGCGAAATCGGCGAGTACTATGCGAAAGACGTTCTGGGCACCCAGGATATGATCGGCATCGCTTACTTCTATGCCGGCTCCCGCAGCTTCTACACCAACAAACCGATCAACGCCCTGAGCGACATCAAGGGCTGGAAGATCCGCGTTCCGGAGTCCCCGATCTTCATGGGCCTGTGCGATTCGTTTGGCTGCGCGGGCACCCCGATGAGCGTTGGCGAGCTGTACACCGCTCTGCAGACCGGCGTTGTTGACGGCGCTGAGAACGCTCCGATCTTCTACTATCAGCAGAAACACTTTGAGGCGGCTCCGTACCTGACCATGACCGAGCACATCATGACTCCGGATATCGTTGTCATGAGCAAAAGCTACCTCGAATCCCTGCCGCAGGAATACCAGGATGCGATCATCCAGGCTGGTAAGGATATGATGCAGTACGAGCGCGAACTGTGGTTCTCCCAGGAAGAGGACGCCATGACCGCGCTGAAAGACGCCGGCGTGACTGTCACCGAGGTCGACAAGGCCGAGTGGATCGCTGCCGCGCAGAAAGTTTGGGACAACTTCCGTGACGTTGTCGGCCAGGAGAACATCGATAAGATCCAGGCTCTGGCATAAGTTCAGAAGATTCCGGCTTTCCTGTTTGTTGTATGGTCAAACATGCGCCCAGTGGGAACTCCACTGGGCGCAAATACAATAACACGCTTTGGAGGCAAGTATGAAAACTTTCTTTTCCGGCTTGCGGAAAGTGGAAACGGCCCTGGCGGTTATCTCGATGGTGGCTTTCACCGCGGTCGCTTTTCTGCAGGTTACCTTCCGTGTATTTTTACATAACCCATTGGGCTGGTCGGAGGAATTGTGCAAATTCCTTTTCATCTGGTGTACCTTTATCGGCGCGATCCTGGTTTCCGCCGACAACGGACACTTCTGTGTGGATTTCTTTGTGACCAAATGCTCCCCGGTTGTGCAGAAGATTCTCAAATACCTGAGCTTTGTGCTGGTGGCCCTTTTCAGCGTCATTCTGATCTATTTCGGTGTGAAACTGATGATGTCCAATACCAACCGTATCTCGCCCGCGCTGGGGATCCAAATGAGCTATATCTACACGATTTTCCCAATCAACGGCGTGCTGGTGATCCTGCACCTGATCGAATCGATCTGGAAAGACGCCAAAGCAAGAAAGGAGGCCTGACGCAATATGGCAATGGTATTTATTATTTTGATCATCATGTTGGTTCTCGGAATCCCGATTGCGTATGCGATCGGCCTGGCGGCGACCTGGGGATTGCTTTTTGTGGGCAACGTCCCGCTGACGGTTGTGCCGCAGCGCATGTATACCATGCTCGACACCTTTTCGCTTTTGGCAATCCCGTTCTTCATCCTGGCGGGCAACCTGATGGAAAAGGGCGGCATCTCAAGAAAGCTGATCACCTTTGCAAACAGCATCGTCGGCCATATCCGCGGCGGGTTGGGCATGGTGGACATCCTCAGCTGCATGCTTTTTGGCGCGATCTCCGGTTCCGGTTCGGCCGCGAGCGCGGCGATCGGAGGCATCTGCATCCCTTCGATGCGCGAACAGGGCTACGACAAGGAATTCTCCGGTGCTATCACCGCGGTTTCCGGCCCGCTCGGCATCATCATCCCGCCAAGCGTCGTCATGGTCATCTATGCGACCACCGCCAATGTTTCGGTCGGTTCGATGTTCCTGGCCGGCTACCTGCCCGGCTGCTTCCTCGGCATCGCCATGATGGCCTGCGTCTATGTCATTGCGCATAAGAAAGGCTATCCGGCTGGGCGGCGCGCAACGGTCAAGGAATTTTTTATCGCGCTCAGGGACGCGGTATGGGCGCTCTTCATGATCTTCATCATCATCGGAGGCATCTTCTCGGGCTATTTCACCGCGACCGAAGCGGCCTGTGTGTCAGTGGTCTATGCACTGATCGTCGGCTTTTTCATCTACCGGGAACTGCACCTGTCCGATCTCACTGACATTTTCGTCAAGAGCGCGATGACCTCTTCGGGTATCATGTTCTGCGTTGCGACCACCAACATCCTCGCATGGCTGATGACCAGCCAGAATGTTGCCGCGAAAGTTGCCGCGTCGATGAGCTCGGTTATTTCGAGCAAAATTGTGATGCTGCTTGCGATCAACGTCATCTTCCTGATCCTCGGCACATTCCTCGATTCCACGCCTGCAATTATCCTCGCTGTCCCGATCCTGCTCCCGCTGGTGACCCAGTTCGGCGTTGACCCGGTGCACTTCGGCATTATCGTCACCGTCAACCTGGCAATCGGTATGAGCACGCCTCCGGTCGGCATCACCCTGTTTGTTTCCTCCCGCATTTCGGAGACTTCGCTGACAGATATGATCAGGCCGATGCTGCCGTTGTGGGCGGTTATGATTGTGGCGCTGCTGGTAATTACCTTCTTCCCGCCGCTGAGCATGCTGCTGGTCAATATGTAAAGTTGGGCGGCCCAGAAATCAGAGAGGAGAGCGTTCCCCCCATGCAAGAGAATACGAAAATCGCCATATCGGGCGTGGAAATCCCCGTCCATTTTTACAATACCATTGTAATCGGTTCGGGGGCAGCGGCTTTCAACGCCGCCGACAGTCTTTACGATTTCGGCCAGAAAGACGTTGCGATCGTGACCGAAGGGGTCAATATGGGCACCTCGCGCAATACGGGTTCGGATAAACAGACCTACTACAAGCTTTCCCTGGCCTCCGGGACTCCGGATTCGGTTTATGATATGGCAAAGGTGCTGTATGGGGGACAGTCGGTCCATGGCGACACCGCTCTGGTGGAAGCCGCCCTTTCGGCCAGATGCTTTTACAAACTGGTCAATTTGGGAGTGCCGTTCCCACATGACCGTTACGGCCAGTATGTGGGTTATAAGACCGACCATGACCCCTCCCAGCGCGCGACCTCCTGCGGGCCGCTGACTTCCCGGTACATGACCGAGCATCTCGAACGCTCGGTCCGGCAGAAGGGGATTGCGGTTTTTGACGCTTTGCGGATTGTCAGCCTGCTGACCCGGGAAGAAAACGGCGAAACCAGCGTTGTCGGCGCGCTTGCCATCAATAAACGCAGCCCGTCCGCCAAGGAAGGGCTCACCCTGTTCGGCTGTACCAACGTCGTCTACGCGACCGGCGGCCCGAGCGGGCTTTACTACCGCAGCGTTTTCCCACAGAGCCAGACCTGCGCCCACGGCGCGGCGTTTTTGTGCGGGGCGAAGGGCAGCAATGTGGGCGAATGGCAGTACGGCATCGCGTCCACCGATTTTAGGTGGAATCTTTCGGGCACCTACCAGCAGGTCATCCCGCGCTACCTCTCAACCGCGCCCGATGGGTCGGACGCGCGGGAGTTTCTGCTGGACTATTTCGAGGACCCGCAGGCGATGCTGAACGCGGTGTTCCTCAAGGGATACCAGTGGCCGTTTGACCCGCGCAAGGTACAAAAGGGCGGCTCGTCCCTTGTGGACATCGCTGTTTATCACGAAATCAACCGCAAGGGGCGCAGAGTGTTCCTCGACTTTACAAAGAACCCCTCCTGCGCGGGAAAAGACGGGACGTTTGACTTCTCGCTGCTTTCCCAGGAAGCCTATCAATACCTGGAAAAATCGGGCGTGCTGTTCGGCACACCAATTGAACGTCTGCTGGCGATGAACCGGCCGGCCTATCAGCTCTATGCCGATCATGGGATCGACCTCACAAGGGACCTTTTGGAGATCGCCGTCTGTGCGCAGCACAATAACGGCGGCCTGCAGGCGGATATGTGGTGGCAGTCGAATGTGAAGCATCTGTTCCCGGTGGGGGAGGCCTGCGGCAACTTCGGCGTTTACCGGCCGGGCGGCAGCGCGCTCAACGCGGGGCAGGTGGGTTCGCTGCGCGCCGCGCAGTATATCGCTGCGCGGGCGGCCGAGCCGCCGCTTTCCCCAGAGGCGCTGCAAGCTGCTGCTGAAGTGGAGGTTTCCCGTATTTTGTCTTTCTGCGACGAACTGGCCAAGCCCGGAGAGGAAAAATTGCCGCCCAAACAGGTTCGGGAGAAATACCAGCGTGAGATGGATGTCTGCGCGGCGTTCCTGCGCCGCAGCCAGGAAATCGAACAACAGATCGAACGGTGCAGGGGCTATCTCAGGGACTTCACCCGCCAGACGCTTGCGGACAGCACCGGCCGCGTGGTTGACGCGTTGATCAACCGGGATATCCTGGTCACGCAGATTGTCTACCTCAGCGGCATGAAGGCATACATTTCGGACGGCGGCGGAAGCCGCGGTTCCTATCTGGTCGACCGCGGCGATATCAGCTATGACGACTGCCGCGCGAATGGCGTTGCGTCGGTTCTGGATGATGGCCGCCATGCCGGATCCGTCCAGGAAGTGACGCTGGAGCCGGACGGCCGGGTCGTGGTGGAGAATATCCCCCGCAGGCCGCTTCCGGAGGACAACTGCTGGTTTGAGGTCACCTACAACGATTATCTGAACGACCGTGTGGTCGGTGCAAAGGGATAGAGAGGAATACCATGGAGCATACAAAATTTCACTATCATTCACTGGATGAAATCAGGGCGGAACAGCAGCGGGTGGGAGTTTCTTTTCCGCTGAGCGCGGACACCGCGGTTCTGAATACGCCGTTTAACTTCGGCAAGGTGGAGATCCGTAACCGTCTGGGCATCGCGCCAATGGAAGGAGCGGATTCCAATCCGGACGGTTCGCCTTCCGAAAAGACTTTTGAACGTTATATCCGCCTTGCGAAAGGCGGCGCGGGCGTCATCTGGCTGGAAGCGGTCGCGATTGTGCCAGAGGGCCGGTCCAGCCCGCATCAGCTTTTGCTCAGTCGGGAGACGCTGCCGGCTTTCCAGCGGCTGACCGCGCAGGTCAAGGAGGCGGGTATGCGGGCAAACGGCTTTGCCCCCTATCTGATCATGCAGGCCAATCACAGTGGACGTTATGCCAAACCGGACGGCGTGCCCAAGCCGATCATCGCTTACCGGCACCCAATTTATGAACAGCGCCGTCCCGCGGACGACAGCTGCATCGCGAGCGATGATTACCTGAAGGGCCTGGAGGAGAAATTCGGTCAGGCGGCGGTACTCTGCCGGGAAGCAGGGTTCGACGCGGCCGACATCAAGAGCTGCCACGGCTACCTGCTCGCGGAACTCGCGTCAGCCTATACCCGGCCGGGCCCGTATGGCGGCAGTTTTGAAAACCGGTTCCGTCTCTTTATCAACGCGTTTAAAAACGCAAAGCAGGCGGAGACCGACGATTTCCAGGTGGTGGCGCGGGTTGGCATCTATGACGGTTACGCTTATCCCTATGGGTTTGGCGTACGGCCGGAAGGCGGACTTGCGCCGGACTATACGGAAGGCGTCCGGCTGATGAAAATCCTGTATGAGGAATGCGGTCTGCAATTTGCCAATATCACGATGGGAAACCCTTATGAGGATACCCACGTCACCCGCCCGTATGATCTGGGCAACTATCCGCCGCCGGAGCATCCGTTTGAGGGTATCGCGCGGATGTACGAGGGATGCAAAGCGGTGAAAGAAGCGTTGCCGGATCTGATGGTTTCGGCGTCGGCGCCCAGCTATCTGCGTGCTTATTCACCGAACCTGGCAGCGGGAGCGATTCTGGACGGCTGCTGCGATGAAGTGCTGTTTGGACGGCTGTCCTTTGCCGATCCGGAGTTCCCCAATGAAATTGCGGCGACCGGGACGATCGATCCCAAAAAGGTCTGTGTGACCTGCGGCAAATGCGGGGTTCTGATCCGCGCCGGCAAGCTGACCGGATGTGTGGTGCGTATGCCGCACCCCTATCTGGACATCTTGCGCAGTATGAATACATAAAAGGGGATAATGTCAAAATGATGAAAAAAGTTGCTGTTGTCACCGGCGCCCGCAGGGGGATCGGCCTCGGCATTGCGAAAGAGCTGGGCCTGGCCGGCTGTTATGTGGTCATGTCCGCGTTTTCCGCCGACGCGCAGGATGCGCTGGAAGAGATGAAAGCGCTGGGCCTGCAGGACAGCTGTGAATATATGCAATGCGATATTTCAGACGCGCCCTCCCGCGAGGCCCTGCTCGGTGCGGTCTGTCAAAAGTTCGGCCGACTCGATATTCTGGTGAACTGTGCGGGTGTCGCGCCCAAGAGCCGGTTGGATTTGCTGGAAACCACCGAGGAAAGCTACGACTATGTGGTGAATACCAACGCCCGTTCAACCTTCTTTATGTGCCAGCTTGCGGCCAACAAGATGATTGCCTTCAAGGAAGCGGGAGACATCGCGGAATATTCCCCGCGTATCATCAATATTTCTTCGATTTCCGCCTATACTTCCTCGACCAACCGTGCCGAATACTGTATCTCCAAAGCAGCAATCTCGATGACCACCCAGCTGTTTGCAGACCGTCTGGCCGATTACGGTATTCCGGTCTTTGAGGTCCGCCCGGGGATTATCATGACCGACATGACCGCGAAAGTGGCTGAAAAATACGAAAAACTTATCTCGGAAGGCGTTACGCCGATCCGGCGCTTCGGCCAGCCGAAGGATGTCGCCAACTGTGTTGTCGCTGCCTGCAGCGGCCGGTTGGACTTTGCCACCGGCCAGGTGCTGAATGCGGATGGAGGTTTCTCCATTCGCCGTCTGTGAG
Organism: Anaerotruncus rubiinfantis; assembly: GCF_900078395.1. Lineage (NCBI taxonomy): Bacteria > Bacillati > Bacillota > Clostridia > Eubacteriales > Oscillospiraceae > Anaerotruncus > Anaerotruncus rubiinfantis. The sequence continues at coordinate 366,671 of NZ_FKLA01000008.1, forward strand.
TTGTCCGGCAGGCATCCTCTAAAAGCAAAAAATCCGCCCGTCCATTTTTAAATGGACGGGCGGATTTTTTGTAATGTTCCTTTAGGCGGAGGAATCCCGTGGACGGCATCGGCCTGTCAGGGGCTGATGATGTGCAGGCCTTTATCCCTGAATTTTTGAAGCTCGGTCTCATTGGTGACGTCCGTAACCAGGTGGGAGATCTTGTCCAGTTCCGCAGCCTGATAAAAAGCGCGGATGCCGAATTTGCTCGAGTCCATCATGACATACCATTCTTCAGACAGCTGCGGGATGGTGCGGGTGACGTGGGCGCTTAGCATATTGTTAACGGTCAAACCGATCTCGCTGTCAATGCCAACGCCGCCGGAAAAAGCCTTATTGACAAACAAGCCGCTGACCAGCTTGCTGAAATTGGCGTCATAGGCTGAAAAGAGGCCGTCCGGGGTCATGACAATTTCCCCGCCGAGAAGCACGATGTTCTCCACATGAGGCTTGAGGATGCTCAGTGCGGAGACATTGTTGGTGATTACGGAAATGCCTTTTACTTCCTTGATTTTTTCCGCAAGGGAGATGCAGGTGCGGCCAGAGCCCAAATAGATGAAATCGCCGGGGCAGACGTAATCTTTTGCAAGATCAGTGACGATATCAATCCTGTCGGGAATCAACAGCGGAGGCTGAGAAGGCTTGGAGTTTGCCGAAGCGTCAACCAGGATGGCGCCGCCATGCGTGCGGGTAACGATACCTGCATCCTCCATCATGTCAAGATCCTTTCGGATGGTAACAATGCTGACCCCCAAATATTCAGCCAGACTCTTGGTAGAAGCGGCCTGATTTTCTTTAAGGTACGCTTGTATTTTTATAAGTCTGTCATGCTGCAACAAAGAATTTGCCCCCTAAATACGATTTCTTTCATATTATTTCATTATATTCACTTTGGTAAAAAAAGCAAGTAAAAAACAAAAAGGTTGCTTTGGGATCTCATGGATTCCGCACGGCGCCGTAAAACTGCCTTTCAATGAAAGCTTTGGCTTCTTTTATCTGCATTTTTGCATCGCCGCCCTCCCTGTGCCACATCTCCATGGTATAGGGTCCACTGTACCCCAAACCTTCCAGATAAGCGAAAATTCCCTGAAAATTTACACAGCCTGTGCCAAAGGGAACGCGCTTGAAGCAGCCGGGTCCTTTTTCACTTTCTTTTTGCGTTTCTTTGATGTGTATGGCGACCATTTCGTGTTTCCCGAGACTGAGCTCATAAAACACATCGTTTTCCTGCCACGCCGAGAGGTTGCCCACATCGGGATAAACCGTAAACCAAGGGGAGGGGAGTTGCTTTTTGTACTCCATATAGCGGCCGATACTGCTCATGAGCTTGGTGTCCATGATCTCCATGGCGAGCATGACCTGATACCTTGCGGCCATGGCACAGGCATCTCTGAGCCCCTGGAGAAAAGCTGCCAGGCTTTCCGGGGTGGAAGGCTCATAATACACATCGTAGCCCGCCAGCTGAATGACGCGGATGCCTAGCCTGTGAGCGAAGCGGATGGCGCGTTCCATGATATCATAAGCCCTTTGACGGACCGTTTCATCGGCGCTGCCGAAAGGAAAGCGCCGATGGGCACTGAGGCATAGGGACTGCGGGCGCAGACCGGCGGAGGTTATCCTGTCCAAAAGCGTGTCCTGTTCTTTATCGGTCATATAAAGCCTTGCGATTCGTTCATCCGTTTCATCGACCGATATTTCAACATAATCAAATCCCAATTCCTTTGCCAAGGAAAATTTTTCCCAGAGCGCGATCCTGTCCGGCATCGCCTTTTCATAAAGCCCCAAAAGATGTCCGCCCAGCACAGAAAATCCCTCCATTCATACGCGTTTTTCCACCTGCATCCGCGCGTCGGCCTGCCTGCCGGCGTTGCATTCCATGACGACAATACAAAAGAGCAGCAGTGCGGTCCCGATCCAGGCGCGGGAGGAAAAGTACTCATGAAACACGAGCTTCCCGCCGATCAGGGTAAAGACGGGAATGCTGGCAAAAATGATGCCGGTATGCACAGCGCTGGTATAGCGCTGTGCATAGGCCTGGATGTAGGTCGCAAAGGCAGTGCTTATAATGCCCGTCCACACGATGCAAAGCCAGCCGGAGGCAGTGCTTGGCAGGCGGATACCGGAAATGGGCAGAGCGGTTAGGATACCACACAGGGCCATGACGGCGAGGGGGCCGACGGTCAATGCGACGGGATCATCCCCCATCGCAAGATATCTTTCGACGAGCAGGATCTGAAGTCCCGCCAGGGCGGAACTTGCCAAACAGATCCACATGCCGGTGCCATATTCCATATGATTGCCGATGGTGATCAGGCAGATGCTGATAAAGGCGCCGGTGATGCAGAGAAGCGTCTTGCGTTCAAAGCGGCGGTGCATGAAAAGAAAGGCGATGATGGGAATCGCGATGGTCTGCAAGCTTGTCAGAAAGCCCGCGACACTGACCGGGGTCATCGAGATGCCGCCCGTGCAGGTCACATGGGCGAGGTAGGTGACAACACCCACGATGAGGACATGCTTTCTGGCATCTTTTGAAAAGACGCCCCCGCACCTTTTTCGAAAAATGATAAAGGACACAAGGAAAGCCAGCAGAAAGCGCAGGGCGATAAAATTGAAGACGGCAAGTTCTTGGGTGGCAATTTTCAGAACAACACTGGTAACCCCCATAATGACCGCGTAGAGCAGCAATAATAGATCCGCGGAGAACTGTTTGTTCATAAAGCACCTCCCGAACGACGCAACGAAAGCAATGTAATAAATACGATAGCAGACAGGAAACTAAATGTCAACAAAAGAAAACAACAATTGGAGATAACGCACAAGAATAAATAATTTGCTTTATAAAAAAGAGAGAAAAAGAAAATATTAAGTTGACTTTTTATGAATAACAGAGGTAAAATAAGGGCAATCACAAATCTAATTGTTTTATAAAAGAAATAAAACGAAAGGAAAAGATAAAAATGAAAGAGTACGTCATTGAGAAAGAGGAGCTTTTCAAATGGTGTTCCATCCCGGTCGATCAGCTTGAAAATCATCCGGATAGCAAAGTCAAGCTTACGATTAAGGATACAAGACAGGAGGCCATGCGCCTGGCCGGCAATATGATGGCCGACGAAGTCATCAAAAATAACGCAGCCGGCAAACCCACCAGCTGGGTCCTGCCATCCGGCCCTGCGGATCAGTTTGATACCTTTATTGACCGGGTCAACAAGGAAAGAATCAGCCTCAAGAACCTCACGATTTTCCACATGGACTACGTCCTTGACTATAACTCCCGGGTTTACCCGCTGGGTAATTACTACGAAAGCGCGCACGGCAGGATGCTCTATCGTTTCTACAATAAAATTGATCCTGAACTGAATGTTCCCGAGAGCCAAAGGATCTGGCCCCGCATCGAGGATCTGGACGAGATGGACCGGATGATCGAAGCCATCGGCGGCGTTGACACCGTCTGGGCGGGCGTTGGTTACAAAGGCCTGGTGGCGTTCTGCGAATCCCCGCACGATTCCTACCAGCGCATCACGCTGGAGGACTATGAAAACATGAAAACCAGGATCGTTGAGCTCAACTACGACACCACTATCGCAACCAGCCAGCGCAGCTTCGGCGGCTGTTATGACCGGGCTCCGTTCCAGGCGGTCACCATTGGATTTAAGTCGATGCTCTCCGCGAAGCGCTGCGTCGCGATGATCTGCACCGGCGAGTGGAAACAGACGGTTCTCAGGGTCCTGATGTTCAGCGAGCCCACCTTAGAGTATCCCGTAACCCTGTTCCCGAAGCATGTTCCCGAGGTCATCATTCTGGCCGACCGCTTCACCGCGACGCACCCCATGTCCAAGGGCGAAATCGTCCTCTCCGCGGAGAACACTGAGAAGCACTGAATCGGCTTCGCTTTCACACTAATATTAAAGGAGAATCAGCCATGGAAGTTTATAAAATTTCTCATGAAGATATGCTTAAATGGTGCTCTATCCCGCAGGAAGAGCTGGTAAACCACCCCGACAGCAAGGTGGATCTGAAAATCTTTGAAAACCGCAGGGCGACCATGGAAATGGCCGGCAACATGATGGCCGACGAAGTTGCTAAAAACAATGCGGAAGGCAAGATCACCAAGTGGATCCTCGGTTCCGGGCCGGAAGACCAGTTCAAAACCTTTATCGACAGAGTCAATAAAGAAAGGATCAGCCTCAAAAACCTCTACATATTCCACATGGACTACGGCATTGACTGGAACTCCCGGGTCTATCCGGAAGGCAATAACTACAACAGCCCGCAGGGACGGATGAAGGTCCGTTTCTACGGCAAGATCGATCCCGAGCTCAATGTGCCGGAAGAACAGCGCATCTGGCCCATGCTCCAGGATCTCGATTATGTGGATAACAAGATCGAAGAGCTGGGCGGTGTTGACACGCTGTGGGCGGGTATCGGCTACAAGGGCCTGGTCGCGTTCTGCGAATCCCCATCGAACCCTTATCAGCGTGTAACCGAGGAAATGTACGTCAACATGAAGACCAAGGTCGTCCACATCAGCAATGAAAAAATTGTTGAGGCCAGCCAGCGCGTTTTCGGCGGCTGCTACGACATGATCCCGCATCAGGCGGTCACCATCGGTATGAAATCGATGCTCACCGCAAAGCGCGCGGTCTGCATGATCCCAACCGGCGAGTGGAAACAGACGGTTCTCAGGGTCCTGATGTTCAGCGACGCAACGCTCGAGTATCCCTGCACGCTGCTGCCCAAGTACATCCCGGAAGTCGTGGTGCTTACCGATCAGTTTACCGCAACGCATCCGCTGAGCTTGGACGAAGTCCCTCTGTCCGTCGAAAACCAGAGATAAATCTTTGGAGGAAAGAGCATGAATAAAAACGGCGCAATCGTTCTGAACAATATTGGCGGCGGGATCAACATCTGGGTCGACCACCTTCCCTCGGTGGGCGAGTCGGTCATGGGATACGGGTTCGAAGTGGGCGAAGACCTGGCGAAAGGCGGCAACGTTGCGGTTGCCATCCAGCGGCTGGGCATCCCGACCGCTATCATCGGCAAGCTCGGTTGTGACGAAGCGGGCGACCGCGATGCCAACTGGCTGCGCGAAAGCGGCGTCAACTGCGAATGCCTGATCCAGTCCCCCGAGGCAAAGACCGGTCAGGGGCTGGGGATCAACGAGCGCGAAACCGGGCGCAACCTCATTGTCACCGGCGAGAGCAGCAGCAAATGGCTGACCAGGGAAGAGGTTGACAGCGCCTTGGAGAAACTTTCTCCCGCCGCATTCTTTATAACCGGTTTTGAAATCAAGGAAGAACTTGTTCTGCCTGCGGCAAAAAAGGCAAAGGAACTGGGGATGAAGGTCGTCCTCAACCCCAGCCCCCTGCCCCGGCTTACCATGGGGGAACTGCCTTACGTCGACTACTTCGTGGTAAACGATATTGAAGCCAAGAAACTTCTAGGAATGCCTGAAGAGGGGCCTCTCGACGCAAAACAGGCCTGCCTTGACCTGCAAAAGAAGTACAAGTCCCCCAATATTATCATCACCCTCGGCGGCGACGGCTATGCCGGCCTGGCGGAGGATCACTTCTTCTGCGGCGAACAGATCCCCGTTTCGCCCATCATCGACACCAGCGGCGCCGGCGATGGATTCCTCTCTGCAATGGTTGCAAATCTTTATTGGGGTAAAAATCTTGAGGACGCCTGCAGATGGGCGAACAAATACGCGGCACGGGTTGTCCTGGTGGATGGTACGCTGAAGGGCTACTCCACCGTGGCGGAACTCGAAGCGTTCTACAAACAGCGCGGCGAAAGCCTTGACTAGTCCCTTAACCTTACGGTTAAAAATAAAGGAGGAAAATGGAAATGACAAAACGTATCCTGACAGTCGCTCTTTGCCTTATTATGGCACTGTCTGCCGTGGGCTGCGGCCAGCAGCAGGCGGCGCCGTCCAGCAGCGCGGCCCCCACAGCCAGCACGGCGCCGGCTGACACGTCCGCTCGCACGGCGCCGGCTGACACGTCCGCTCCCGATGCGGCAGCTCCCAGCGCGGATGCCCGCGTACTGAAATGGTCCGCGAACTCCCCTGAAGGCTATCCCGACTATGAATCCGCAATGCGCATCAAGGCCTATGTCGAAGAAAAAACCAACGGCGAGATCATCCTCGAGGTTTATCCGGACAACATCCTCGGTGACTGGACCGTTGTTTTCGACGAAATTATGGCGGGCGGCATTGACTTCACCGCGACTTCCGTTCCCGACTACTACGATCCTCGTATCGCAGCCTGCACCCTGCCGTACCTGACCGCCACCTATGATGAGGTCGCGACTGTGTTCCGTAAGGGCGGTTACTACGACAAAGTTCTGGAAGAGTGCTATGAAGAACTGAATGTCAAGTACTTCGGCGTTTATGCCGACGGCTACTGCGGCATCGGCGTGCAGGGCGCGCTCGAAAACGCGAACACCTCCGGCACTCCGAAGGGCAAATCCATCATCCGCGTACCACCCAACAACTCGATGCTTCTCGCGGTTGAGAATCTGGGCTTCAACGTGTCCTCCATCCCGTATTCCGACACCTACACCTCCCTGCAGACCGGTGTTGTCCAGGGTTGGTGCGGCGGCCCGGTTTCCCAGCACTACGGACAGTGGCTCGATGTCGAAGACCACTATTATGACTATGACATCTGGCAGGAATCCCGCCACTACATCGCAAGCATGAAAACCTGGGAATCGCTGACTCCGGAACAGCAGCAGATCTTCACCGACATCATTCTCCAGGAAGCGGAGCTCTCGGTCAAGAATGCAGAAGAAAACGATGCGAAGTACAAAAAACTGTACGAGGAAAAAGAAGGCTATGAAATGGTCTACTTCACCGATGAGGAGAAGAAAGCATTTGCAGCCGACTGCCGCGCCAAGGTATGGCCGCAGCTCAATGAACTGTACGGCGAGGAATTCCTCACCGAACTGCTTGCTGATATCGAGGCAAACACCTGATCCAAACGCAGTATAATCGAACGAATCTGACTGGTATGGGACTCTTTATGGGTCCCATACTTAGTAAAACCACCTGTTAGGGATGTGCGAAATGAAAACTCTGAAAAAAATAAATGATATGTTTATCAGGGTAAGCGAATATATTGCGTTTATACTCAGCGCTGTAATTTGCGCCCTGATCATTTGGTGGGCCGCTAAGAGATATCTCTTCAATGGTGACTTCAGAGGGGCGGAGGAGCTCATCCTTGCGATCGCCTTCTGGATGTATTTTATTGGCGCCTATATTGCCACCCATGAGGACTCGCATATAAGCGCGGATCTTTTTACAAGTATGCTCAAGACACAGAAAGCCAAGAACATCGCGAAGCTTGTCAGGCTCGTGATCTCGCTTTTTGCTTTTGTCCTCCTCACCTGGCTTGCTTATGACTTTGTGACTTTTGACATCGTGCGCCACAAGATATCGGTCATTTTCCGTTTCCCTGTGGTATATATCCATATCGTTCTGCTTATTTCCTTTGGCATGTCCTGCCTTTATACGGTTGCGCATATCGTGAAAACGGTCATTGCCTTACGTGAAGGCAGCCCGGCCCCGGAAGACAACCGCGCAGAGCCAGGGCAGATCGCTGAAGAAAATGAATAAGCGAGGTAAATAATATGAGTTCTGTATTAATCATAGCAATTGTATTGCTGTTTGCCCTGCTGATAATCGGCGTTCCGGTCGCGCTGTCCTTCTTTCTGACCGCCATGCTGATTGCCGTAGGAAACGATGCGAGCCTGTCGCTGCTCATGTCCTTCAGTTATAAAAACACCAGCTCGATCGTCCTGCTGACTATTCCGCTGTTCATTATGGCTGGTTCCATCATGGCCTACGGCGGCATCGGCAAACAGATTATCAACGCGGCCAGCAGGCTTGTCGGAAAGCTGAAGGGCGGCCTTGCGGTTGTCGGCATTATCGCGTGTTCGATCTTTGCGGCGATCTCCGGCAGTGCCTGCGCGACCCTTTCCGCGATCGGCGGCATCATCGGTCCGATGCTCCGCGAGAAGAAATATCCGATGGGTCTTGTGGCGGCTATGCTGGCAAGCGCGGGCGTCATCGGTATCCTGATCCCGCCGAGCGGGATTATGATCCTTTACGGATGGTCAAGCTCCACATCGGTTTTGGCGTGCTTCCTGGCCGGAGCCGTTCCTGGGATCATTCTGGCAATCCTGCTTTCTCTGGTTACGCTGTTTATGCTTCGCAAGGACCCCAATATTGAGACACTCACCGGCGAAGAGCTGAAGAAGGTTCACGCTGAGCAAAAGCGCATCCGCAAGGAAAGCGGGCAGCCGGGTCCTTTCTGGGCGCTGCTGATGCCGTTTATCATCCTCGGCTGCATATACGGCGGCATCACGACCACCACCGAAGCCGCGGCCATTGCCACCGCGTATGCGATCCCCATCGGCTTCATCGTCTATAAGAAGCTCACCTGGAACGCCATGAAGGACAGCTTCATTGAAGCCGCCAAATCGACCGGTACGATCATGCTTCTGACCATCACAGTGCAGATGCTCAGCCGGATGTTCATCGACGTGAACCTGCCTAAAATTATCCTGAACGCATTCTATTCCGTCACCGACAACCGTTGGGGCATTCTAGCTATGATAAACCTGTTTTTGATTGTTCTGGGCATGCTGATGGACGACACCAGCGGCACGCTGCTGGCAACCCCGATCCTGGTCCCCATCATCAGGGAACTTGGGTTCAGCCCCGTCCATTTTGCCGCCATCCTGGCAGTCAACCTGGGCATGGGCAACATCACTCCTCCTGTGGCGCCGCTGCTTTACTTCTCCTCCCGCATCATTGACGCTCCGCTGAAGGAGATGCTCAAGCCCACCTTGATGTATTTCCTGTTTGCATGGCTTCCCACTTTGATCCTGGTCACCTTTGTGCCGGCCGTATCCACCTGGCTGCCTCAGCTGTGCGGCTATGCGATTTGAGAGGAAGGAAACAAATATGTCTGTTACGGTAAAAACCTTTGGCCATACTGCTGACGGCAGAGCGGTCCGGCAGTTTATTATCAACGCTGCTGAAAAGCGTATGGTTTCCTTAATTGAACTTGGGGGATGCATCCAGGGGTTGTGGGTTGCCGACAAGGGCGGGAACCTCAGGGATGTTGTGCTGGGTTACGACACGGTGACGGAGTACGAGGAGAACTCCACCTTTTTTGGCGCGGTTCTCGGACGCCTGATCAGCCGGATGCCCGACTGCACCCTTCACTTTGAAGGCAGGGACTATCCGCTGGATCATATCGACGGTATGCACATGCATGGCGGCGTGAAGGGCTTTTCCCGCGTCAAGTGGGACGGTGCTGTCATTGACGATAACCAGGTACAGTTTACTTATATCAGTCCCGATGGGGAGGAGGGCTATCCTGGTGAGGTCATCGCAAAGGTCTTATACACCCTCGACGAGGACGGCCTCACCATCGATTACGACATGACCGCCGACCGGCGCACCGTGATCAACCCATCTAACCACAGTTATTTCAATCTCAATGGTCACGACAGTGGCAATATCCGCAGCCACACGCTTCGCTGTCCGGTGACGGGTTCCTTTAACCAGCTCACTGAGGAACGCGCCCCGCTTTTTGAAGGGACCGATCTCAACGAAGAGCGTGTGCTGGGCGATATTTTCGACCTGCACGCCCCGTCCATGGAGGAGATGGGCGGCGGCATCGACCACAAATTTATCCTTTCTGACCTGTCTGCAAGAATCAAAGACGCCGGTACCCTTTACAGCCCCGCATCAGGCATCGAAATGCGATGCCTGACCACCATGCCGTGCATCATGATTTATACGGGCAACATGATAGACAACCTTCGTGGAAAATGCGGTTTCCACTATCAGAAACAGGCCGGCATCTGCTTTGAAACCATGCTTTTCAGCTCGCTGCACGACCTGTATGGCAGCGTTGCCATCATCGAGCCGGGCAAACATCACAGGAGCAGGACGCAGTTCCTGTTCTCCACAAGATAAACATTTTAGAGGGACAGACGATGTTGGAAGAACTCAAAAAGCAGGTTTTTGAGGCAAATCTCCTACTGCCAAAGCACGGTCTCGTTACCTTTACATGGGGCAATGCCAGCGCTGTGGACAGGGAGAGCGGAATCTTCGTCATAAAGCCCAGCGGCGTACCCTATGACAGGATGAAGGCGGAGGATATGGTCTGCATCAGTCTCGAAACCGGAGCGCGCGTGGAGGGCGAAAGGAAGCCCTCCTCCGATGCGCCGACGCATCTGGCGCTGTATCGCGCGTTTGAAAACGTTGGTGGGATTGTACATACGCACAGCCGTTGGGCGACAGTCTTTGCTCAGGCGCAGCGTGAGATTCCAGCTCTTGGTACGACCCATGCGGATTATTTCCACGGCGGTATCCCGGTGACCCGGTGCATGAAAGGCAGCGAAATCGAAGGGGAATATGAGTACAACACTGGAAAACTCATTGCAGAGGTCTTTGCTGAGCGTCCCGCGGAGGAGTGCCCCGCTGTTTTGGTTGCTGGACACGGCCCTTTCGCTTGGGGGAGTGACGCAGGCAATGCGGTTCATAATGCGGTGGTCCTGGAAGAAGTGGCGATGATGGCCTGGCATACGCTGTGTATGAACGCGGATGTTCAATTTGATGAGAGGCTGATGGACAGGCATTTTTATCGAAAACACGGTGCAAACGCTTATTATGGCCAGTGAAGTAGCGTATCCTGTTAAAATCGAAGAATTTCACCTGAAAATAGCCCCTAGAAAGCCTGGGGGCTATTGTTTTGCGCAGTTCATTGTGTCTTTGCAGTTCTGAATATACCGTTAATCGTCGTGCAAATAGCAATGCTGCGAAAAGCCGCTAAAGGTGAGTTTCACGCTTCGCACCCTTGACAGCTGTTACGCAATAGGACCTGAAAAGCCTTATATTCATGTGCTTTCCAGATGGGGGATGCTCATATTTATGCCCCTCAAAATAGTATTCCACTGCGTAACAAAACAGGTGTACCACTGTTTAAGCGATACACCTGTTTTGCTTTGTGCGCTGCATGGTAGCCGCCCTATTTCAGTTAAGGACAGCCGGTTCGAGAAATGACCTTAACCTGCCGATCCGTCCGCGCGACGACATTGTTCCTGCCCCAACCTGGTGAAGAGCAGCGTACGGCTGCCTATATGCACGTAAACAGCACGGGATTGATTTCAATGCCGGGCAGGTGCTGGAAGGGATTTCGTTCGAGATGACTGTGTGGCAGCTTTTTGATTTTCTTCTGGCGATTGCGGTTGGGGCCTGCACCACCAAAAATGAGGACTTTGAATACAAGAATATTTCCCTTTTCCACGACGGCATGTTTCTTTGATGAAAAAGCAGGGGTCTGTGTAAAACTGCACAGACCCCTGCTTTTTAATTCTGCGTCCAAACCACCGGCTGGTTGATGGAGCGAAAAAAGCTTTAGAAATAAAAGGAGGACATTCAGCAAGTTCATTTAAAATACTGCAAAAAGGCTTCCTCAATAGCCTCTTTTTCCACTTGATAACGTGTCAGATGCTTACAGACCAGCTGATGAGCAAGAACGGGGTCCCGTGCCCTGACCGCTTCAAAGATTTTACGGTGGTCGTCCACCAGCTTGAGATCCTTCTGTATCAAGATGCTGATATGCCGAACCCGGTCGAAATGGATATTCATGTTTTGCACCATGGCATGGCACTGCATCTTGTTGCAAATCTCATAATAATACTTATGATACTCGAAATCCAACTCGGAGAGTCTTTCCGGGGAAGAATTTTTCCAGTAGTAGGTCTGCAGGTTCAGATGCTCCTCCAACCAATCAAAATTCTCCTGGGTTGCGATTTCGCAGGACATCTCCACGATGGCACAATCCATCACCCGGCGGATAAATTCCGCCTCTTGGATGAGGTCGTAATCAATAGGTGCGATCCGGCTGCCCCGTTGGGGATAGATTTCCACAATTCGGGACTTGGAGAGCTCGGTCAAGGCCTCCCGCACCGGGATGCGGGACAACCCCAGCTCGTCCGCGAGCTTCTGTTCGCTTACCAGGCTTCCGGGTTTCAGTTCCCATTTGATGATATTTTCCCGGATCGCACGCAAGGCATATTCTTTTCTGGTTTCTTTCGGCAGATGCGGAGGTACGATCATAGAAACAATCCTCGTCAAGCACTTTCAATTTATTTTTTATGATAAACCCTTATGTTTTTTCTGTCAACTAAATTTCTGGAAAAATAAACCTGGTTTCACACTTCTCTGCAAACTTTTGAGGTGCCTTATGAGGATCAGAGAAATCGCGCCAGCGCAGAAGATTGAAAGGATTAGCCCTTTACGGTTTGAACACATTTTTGTATGATGTTTTCCGCAGTCAGGCCGTACTGCATAAAAAGCGCATGCGGGGTTCCGGATTTCCCGAAGCAGTCCTCTACGCCCACCATGGCGAAGTTGGCACCGACGTTGCCGGCGAGCACCTCTGCCACAGCAGAACCAAGCCCGCCGATAACTGAATGTTCTTCTGCGGTGACAATTCCTCGAAACCGCCGATTAGCCTCTAGGATATAGGAACGGTCGATCGGCTTAATACTACTCATGTTGACAACTTCAGCAGAAATTCCCATTTCGATCAGTTTTTCAGCCGCCTCGAGCGCCGGCGCGACCAGAAGTCCGATCGCCATGATGCAGACATCTCTGCCCTCCCGAAGTACGGTAGCTTTACCCGGTACGAAAGGGGTGTCTATGGCGGTGACGTTGGGGCTGGGCTGTCTGGAGATACGCAGATAAACTGGCCCTTCGATTTCAGCTGCGGCAAAGACAGCTTTCCTGGTTTCGATGGCATCGCAGGGCACCAACACGGTCATGCCGGGCACTACTCGCATGAGCGCGATATCCTCGATTGCTTCGTGACTGCCCCCGTCCTCGCCCACACTGATACCCGGATGGGTACAGGCGATCTTCACATTCGCTTTGGAATAAGCTACAGAGTTCCGAACCATTTCGTAAGCTCTTCCGGCCCCGAAAATCGCGAAAGTACTGGCGAAAGGAATTAGACCACAATGAGCCATGCCTGCGGCCGCACAGGTCATGTTGGCTTCGGCGATTCCAAAATTGAAGAATCGATTGGGGAACTTTTCTGCAAACAGATGGGTCATCGTCGCATGTCCAAGGTCGGCGTCCAGTACTACTACCTGATCATTTTTTTGCGCAAGTTCTATGAGTGCTTCCCCGTAAGCTGTCCGCAAAGCCTTATCCATGTTTTTTTCCCTCCAATTCCATGAGCGCCTGTTCCAGCTCCGCTTCGCTGGGCGGTCTTCCGTGCCAACCGACCTCGTTTTCCATGAAGGAAACGCCTTTGCCTTTAATGGTTCGGCATTCGATGAACTTGGGTTTCCCAGAGGATGGCCGTTTCAGCGCCTCGATGATTGCATATACATCATGGCCATCAACACTTGCGCAGTCGAAGCCGAAGGAAGAGAATTTCCCGCAGATATCGCCAAGGCCCATCACCTCATCATTGGTACCGTCAATCTGCAGACCGTTGTGGTCAAGAATCATCACAAAGTTGTCAAGTTTATAGTGCGCCGCAGCCATGGCGGTTTCCCAGACGATTCCTTCCTGACATTCGCCGTCACCGAGCAGTGTATAGACCTTGTAGTCCTTTCCCATGTATTTTGCAGCCAGAGCCATTCCCATGGCGTTGGCTGCCCCCTGGCCCAACGACCCGGTGCTGATGTCCACGCCGGGAACCTTGTGCATGTCGGGATGTCCCTGCAGACGGCTGTCTATTTTTCGCAGAGTCCACAGTTCTTTCCGTGGAAAGAATCCCAGATCTGCAAGAATAGCATAAAGTGTGGGACAACCATGTCCTTTACTCATGGAAAACCGGTCTCGATCTCCCATTCTGGGATTCTGTGGGTCAACTTTCATCACCCCATAATAGAGCCCCATGAGGATCTCCACACAGGACAGCGATCCCCCCGAATGACCAGAATGCGCCGCACAAAGCATTTTCAGGATGTCCTTGCGCAGAGCGGTTCCTTTTTGTTCATAGTTCATAGTAGTTGTACCTCTCACTCTTGTCTGAATTTCAGCCTTCAAACCGGCTTTTGATATATCGAAGTCCATCACGCATGGCGTTGATCCGCGATTGCCGGGAACCGTCCGGCAAAAGATCCCGCCACATGCGCATGTTGTAGGTGGACGGTCCGTCAAAGGAAACCACCGCCTCAATGGTCACGGTGCCATCATATCCGGTATCGCGAAGTGCGCGACCGACTGCATCCCAGTCGATGCGCGCAGTATGGTAGGGAATCATGCGGTTTGGTTCGGAGACATGGAAGTGCCCAATATATCCCTTTGCCGTTGTAATTGCTCCACAGAGGTCATCTTCCTCGATGTTCATGTGGTAGACATCCAGGAGCAGTTTGCAATATTCACTGTTGATCTGCTGGCAAAATTCGACTCCTTGGGCGACTGTGTTGATGACATAGTTCTCATAGCGATTGAGGACTTCCAAATTGAGCGGCATCCCGCACTCCTCCGCCACTGGTATGACTTCCCGTATGCAGTCAAGGCTGCGTTGAGTACGGTCATATTTGTCTTCGCGGGTCAGCATGCCGTCGTCAAAGCGGGTGGGCCAGCTGGAATAGAGTACGCCGCCGAGTTCCGTGCCGCCGAGTTCCCGCGCCGCGTATATTCCGCGTTTCAGATGCTCCACTGCCCGACGGCGAACCTGTGGATCAGCATCGCGCATATCTGCATCCGGCGGATACGCGAAGCAGAACATCAGCTCCAGATCATTATCTGCAGCCAGTGAACGAATTTTTCGAATCTGTAGGGGGTTAAGCTGCATAGCCTCATCCGGGGGACGAAATTCAATTGTCTGGGCGCCTGCCGTTTTTGCCTCCCGAAAGAAGGTTTCCAAATCAGCGGGGTCAAAAAAATTGCCCCAGGTCATTTTGTGTAGGCCATATTTCATGGTATCTATGCCTTTCCTATCTGTTTTCTACCGCTTCCAAAACCTGCCGGATTAAATCTGCGAAGCGTTTTGCCTGCCAAGCAGCGCGTCCAATGAACAGACCGTCAACACCTTCAAGCGTAATCAGCGCCGAGGCATTTTCGTGGTTAACGCCTCCTCCGTACAGGATTGGGATAGCGGTTCCTGCTTGGCCGAACTGAGCTTGCAGGCACGCCCGGATGGTGTGGTGGCGCTCTTGGACGTAATCCGGTGGAACCGGCTTGCCGCCGGTTCCGATTGCCCAAACCGGTTCGTAGGCGATCCAGAGTTTTCCCGTTTTCATGGTACCCACCTGAGAAAGTCCAATTTCCAGCTGTTGACGCAATACTGCGTCCGCCCGACCGGACTGTTTTTCCGAGTCCGTTTCTCCGATGCAGAGCAGTGCGGTGAAATCATGCTCAAGCGCGCATTTCACCTTGCGCATCTCCTGTTCATCTGTTTCACCAAAGATGCGACGGCGCTCGCCGTGGCCTATTTCCACAATATCAGTGCCGACCTCTTTAAGCATAAGCGGAGAAACTTCTCCGGTGAACGGGCCTTCTGTTTCCCAACACATATTCTGCGCGCCTATCAGGATGCTTTCGGAACCGACACTTGCGCGGGCTGCCTGTAAGGCGGTGTAAGACGGGATAACAAAAAGGGTCAGATTCCGGCGGTCTATATCTTGGATGCTCTGTTCCAGCTCTCTCAGGAAACAAACCGTCTGGGCAATATTTTTATACATTTTAGTATTGGTGCCAAGATAGATTGTTTTTTTCATCCGTTGCTTGCGTTCCCCTTCGTTCACTTGTAATTTTTTGCCTCTATGGCTTGGATTTCTGCCACTTTGGAAGCGGAAGGACCGCCGTTGAAGGAAAGAGAAATCCACTCTTTCACGATGACCTTGGCCAGCTCATGGCCGATAACACGTTCCCCCATACACAGAACATTGCCGTTGTTGCTGAGAACGGAACGCTGTGCGGAATATACGTCGTGACAGACTGCTGCGCGGATGCCTCTAAACTTATTGGCGGTCATGCACATTCCAATCCCGGTGCCGCAAAACAACATGCCGCGTGTTTCACCGCCGGCCGAGAGAACCTTTTCACAGACCCGTTTTGCAATCATGGGATAATTGGTCGTTTCATCCGGAGAAAAGCAGCCCACATCTTCTATGGGAACTCCGGACTCTCGAAGCAGAGCAAGAATATCGTTTTTGAGCGAAATTGCTGCGTTGTCGCAGCCTGCGACGATGTTCATAATGATCCACGGTCCTTTGCTTGCTTTTTATAATAGGGTGAGGAACACGGCATATCATAATAAGATTTCAGTTCGGGGTCGAGCTTGAAAAAGGTGACGGAGGCTCCTGCCATTTCCTGAGTGGTGACATAGGAATTGATCTCTGTGTCGTAGATGGAGATGCCGTTTTTCCGTAGCAGGGAATCCACTTTACGATTCAGGATGCAAAGCTCCATCAGAGTGGTGGAACCAAGTCCGTTTACACAGGTGCAGATCTCATCCCCGGGCTGGATACCAGATTCCTTGAGCAGAAGCTTGACCAAATCGGCAGCCATTTCATCCGCGAACATCAGTTTTTGACGTTTGATGCCGGGCTCCCCATGGATTCCAAGCCCGAATTCGATCTCATCTTCCGGCAGAATAAAAATGGGGGCTTTCTCGCCGGGAATGGTGGCACCGGAAAGTCCGATCCCTACAGACCAGGTATTGTCCCGCGCCCGAGAGGTGATTCGCCAGGCGTCTTTCAGTGCAAGACCGGCTGCAGTGGCTGCGCCGGCAATTTTGATGACGAAGAGATCTCCGGCCACTCCACGACGGTCCTCTATACGGTCGGCAGGCGCGGAGGCCACGTCGTCCCAGACCCGGACAGTCCGGCAGGGTATCCCCGTATCCTCCAAGATCTCACAGGCAATATCGAAGTTCATATTGTCTCCGGCGTAGTTGCCATAGACGAATAGGACTCCGTTTCCGGACTGCACCGAAAGGGCAGTCTGCACAATTGTATCGGGGTCAGGAGAGGTAAAAATATTTCCGTTTGCCGAGGCATCCGCCAGGCCGTTTCCTAGGAAAAAGCTGAACATCGGTTCATGGCCGCTGCCGCCGCCGATCACCAGCGCGACCTTATCCGTGTGCTGGCGGACTTTCAGGCCGTTGACCCCATCCACCGCCTCGTAATCCGTTCCATAAGCGGCCAGGAAACCTTCGGCGGCTTCGCGGACGCAGTTTTCAGGACAATTAATGATTTTCTTTGACATATGATTTCTCCCAGCCGCTGTTTTTCATATAATCTGACATTGCCCGAAAGATGATCGCTGTTGAAACCGCACCAGAATCCATATGGCCAACTGCGCGCTCCATGAGCGATTTCGCCCGCCCGAATTTCGCCTGGTAGGCTTTGGTGGATTTCGCACCCTGTTCGGCCGCGGCTGCAGCTGCGGCAAGCATTGCGGCAAACCCTTCGTTCGCATGAGCACGCATTGCGTCAACGGCGGGTTCGAAGGCATCCACCATGGTTTTATCTCCGACGGCTGCTTTGCCGCGGTCTTTGATCGCCCGTAAACTTCCCGTCATGAGAGCGACAAATTCTTCCGAGGACAGGTTGCTTTGAGGTTCGTGGCCTTTCGTACCGCCCATAAACATGGTGCCAAAGATCACGCCAGACGCACCGCCCATACTGAGCAGCATCGCTTTTCCCATATCGGAAAAGCACTGGTAGACGTTGCTCTCGCCGTCCAGCTTCCCAAGTGCTTCTTGGGCTTTTTTCATACCGCGTGCCATTCCGATTCCATGGTCACCATCACCGATCTGGCTATCCAGTTCGGTGAGCAGCGATTTCTGCCGGATAATGGCATCAGCGGCGCAAAGCAGCATTTCTCGCGCTGCTGCGGCGTTTAAGGTTTCCATGACCGATCCCTCCTTTTGCGCTCAACCGTTTGCGACTATCTTGTGAAAAGTATCCATCAGGGAGGCGCAGCCGTTGTTGATGAAGGCCGTATCTCCGCCGCCTGAGATAAAGTTCATTCCAAGGTCGTACCAATGTTTGAGCCTCTCGTGCGTGGTATCTCCAACAGAAGTGCCCACTGGCTTACCGGCTTTTTTAATTTTTTCGATCACGTAGGAGATGGTTTGGGTATTCTCTTCGCCGTAAACGTCGCCAAGGTGCCCCAATGAGCCGGACAGGTCGAGCGGCCCCACTACATACCCGTCCACATAAGGGACCTTCAAAATTTCGTCAATGTTGTCCACCGCTTCTTTCAACTCGAACTGGATGAATTTACACAGGCTGTCGTCCAGCGTATCCAGATATGATTCAAGCCCCATGACACCATAATTCCAGGCGCGCGCTGCGCCAAACCCACGGGTGCCGCGTGGGGGATACAGGCAGTGATTCATCGCCTGCCGGGCCATGTCTGCATCGCGGATCATCGGGAAAATGATACCGTCCGGACCCATCTCCAGCACACGTTTGGCCAAAAATGGCTCCACATAGGGAATTCGTACAATAGCGGCCATCCCTTTGGCCTGTGCCGCAAGAATATGCATATTCAGCTCCTGATAATCGATCGCACTGTGTTCCGTATCGATCCAGACATAGTCGAACCCGAAGTTGCCATACATCTCAGTCAGAGTGAAATCGGTCAGGGAAACGTGGGTGCCGAATAGCCGTTCGCCGCTCATGAGACGCTTTTTAAATTCAATTCCTACTTTGCTCATCCGAAATAATTCTGCCTTTCTTATTTCTGGACGTAACCGTTACAAAGCGGATAGCGCGCCGGTTCGTCCTCTTTAATTTTAGGCAAGCGCATATCATTGACAAAATGATTGTCCTTGGTGTCGTCGTTGATCGAAGAAACCTCTCCAATCACCAAATCGCCGTCCTCTGCTTTTGCCCAGAATTCGTGATAGATATAAGGGGTGAGAGTGATGCTGTCGCCGTTTCTGATCTCGACAAAATCCCCGGCCCCAATTACCTTTTCAATTCCGTCCAACCGCAGATGGACATCTGAGGATCTGTCAAGCTGATAGCCGGTTTCCTCACTGGTGGAATTGTAAACCCGTACACAGAGGGTACCGCCTGCGCGATTGATGATATCCTCGGTTTTCGCGTAATGGAAGTGGAGAGGAAGTTTCTGTCCAGCTTTCATAATGATAAGTTTTTCGCAATATGGAGTACCTTTGGAACTGTCATAGATACTGCCATTGCGCAGTGTAAAGAGCACCGCCCCCACCCTGTCAAAATCGTCGGAATTATAGTCGGTTACGTCCCAACCTTGCATGACGGTAGTCATGTGGATGGTCTCTTTCCCACGCTTTTCCCACTCCTGTGGGGACCAACGGGCGAAGGACGGCAGTGAGAAACGACATTTTTCGCAGGTCTCGATTGCCCAGTCAATATGCTGGTTGATTTCTGAACGTTTCATAGATATTGCACTCCTTACCAGTTATTGTCTGCTCGGAGGGGGTTAACGTCCGGCAACATGGTTTTCGAGGGCTTCCGTCAGTCCATTGAGATAAGCCACTCCCAAAGCACGATCATAAAGTCCGTAACCCGGCCTGCCGCGTTCGCCCCAGATCATCCGGCCATGGTCGGGTCGCGCGTATCCGTCGTAGCCTTCTTCCACAAGCGCTTTCATGATCTCGTACATATTAAGGTTCCCGTCTGAGGATTTGTGGGAACACTCGTCGATAACGCCATTCTCCGCGAACCTCACATTGCGGATGTGCATATAGGAGATACGCTGCTTTTGAGCGAAATACCGCACAATGGCGGGCACGTCGTTTTCAGGATTTTCCCCGAGCGAACCGGTGCAAAGACAAAGCCCATTACAAGGGCTGTCGACCGCTTCAACCACCCGCTTCATGTTTTCGAAGTTTATCACGACGCGGGGAACGCTGAGCACATCCCAAGGCGGATCGTCCGGATGTAGTGCCAACTTGACGCCACATTCCTCACAGGTAGGAATTACTTCCCGGAGAAAATAGATCAGATTCTGCAGCACATCCTCGGTGGTGATGTCCCGATAGAGGGCCATCAGACGCTTAACGTTGGCGATCCGCTCCGGCTCCCAGCCAGCCAGTGAAAAACCGTTCGCATGCGCGAGCATGTGATCCGCCAGCTGCTGTGGATCGGTGATCGACTGAATAAATCCAGGATCATAGGACATTGCACGGGAACCATCTGGCAGCTCGCGCCCCAGATCGGTGCGAATCCATTCAAAGACTGGTGTAAAGGGGTAGACGATGACCTCCACACCTGCTTCAGCGGCGTTGCGGATGGTCTGCCTGTAGTTTTCGATGGCTTCCTCGCGGCTGGGAAGGCCAAGCTTGATATCCTCCCGTATGTTTACGCCGTCGATCACTTTAAACGCCATCCCGGCAGCGTTGACTTCAGATTTGAGTTCCAGAATCCGCGCGAGCGGCCAGGCGTCGCCGGCTGGTATGTCGTTGAGCATGCAGGCCGGCCCCACGATACCCGGAATCTGTCGTATGTGGGAGAGCGGAATCGGATCTTCCTTTTTTCCGTACCAGCGGAAAGTCATTTTGATCATAACAGTGCGCCTCCGATTTTAAAATGGCGGAAAGATTTGTTTATGACAGCAGGTTCGGCAGGCAGGTGACCACCTGCGGAACGTAGGTGCACAGGAACAGGATGCCGATTTCGATCAGGAGGAATGGGATAACCGATTTGACGAAATGCTCCATTTTGGTTTCAGTGATCTGACAGGTAACGAACATCAGCGTACCGAAAGGAGGAGTTACACCGCCAATGGTCAAGTTGATGGACATAATGATACCGAAATGGATGAGGTCAATCCCCAAAGCGGCCGCTGCGGGCGCGAGTAACGGAGCGCAGAGCACCATGGCCGCGCCGCCGTCAAAGAAGCAGCCCACCACCAGAAGCAAGACGTTGACCGCCATCAGGAAAACAAACGGTGTGGTGAAGGTTGCGGTCAGCGCTTCGGAAATCCGCTGCGGAAGGCTTTCCCAGGTCAGATATCGGCCCAGCGCTTGGGCGGACGCCAATAGGAACATGATGGCCGCAGTGGATTCAATTGTTTCCTGTAAAATCGGAAAAAAGTCCTTTAGGCGGATTTCTCGATAGATGAAGATGCCAACGATCAGCGCGTAAACTGCGCAGATAGCGCCGCCTTCGGTCGCGGTGAACATGCCAAAACGCAGCCCCATGATGAGCCCGAAGGGGACCAGCAGCGCGAAGATCGACTCCTTGAGGTTACTTCCGATTTCCCGGAGACTGGCAAGTTGGGTGCGGCTGCCGCGGTAGTTGCGTTTGTGGGAGATGATTGCCGCAACCAGCATAAGGCCCAATGTGAGCAAAACACCGGGGATCACGCCTCCAAAGAACATCTTCTGTACAGAGGTATTGGAAGCGGTGGCGTACATGATAAGGATGATGCCCGGAGGAATGATCGGCGTGATGACCGAAGAGGTCGCAGTCACAGCGGCTGAGAAAGACTTGTCGTAACCCAGCTTTACCATTTCTGGAACTAGGATTTTTGATTGCATTGAAGCGTCAGCCAGCGAAGAACCAGAAAGTCCCCCCATCATGGCGCTGAGAAGGATGTTTACATGGGCTAGCCCGCCCTTGAGATGCCCTACCAGCAGATCGGCTAGTCCCAAAAGCCGGTTGGTAATGCCGGCATAATTGAAAATGACACCTGCGAAAGTGAAGAATGGGACTGCAAGATAGGTGAAGGTTTCCATTGTAGTGGACATCTTCTGCACCATCATTTCATAGGGAGACATGGTCTGTCCAAAAACAAAGTAAAGCATGGTGGGGAAGAGCATCGCATAGGCCACAGGAGTTTTTAGCACCAGCAGGATCATCATGATTACAAGAGGAAGAAAAGTCCACAAATTATCCATTTGGATTCCCTCCTTCTTTGAGGCATTTAACATTTTGGATAATCAGGCTGATGGAGGAGATGGACATGATAACGAACGAGATGACAGCAGGCATGTACATGAAGGTGTAGGGAATCATGAGGTATGGGGTTCGGCGGGCCCACCCAGAGATAGCTAGTTTGAGACTGAAATAGGCAAGCACCACGTTGACAACGATCAGGCAGACATCGGTGAAGATTCCGACCGCAGCCTGAGCTCTTTTGGGCAGCCGGTCAACGAATACATCTACAGCGACCAGCGCACGGGTACGGAAGATGTTGCACATGCCGATGAAAACACTCCAATTGAAGGCGATGTAGGCGATTTCCTCAGAAAAGGCGAAGGACTTACGGAGAAGATACCGGCAAAAAACATTGATGCTGACCATGATCACCATCACAACAAAGGCGACCGCGGAGATAATTTGTTCCGCCCTTCGTTCTTCTTTCAGGAAGTTCTCGAACATAGGCACTCAAGTTCCTTTCTTAATTGGAGGGAATCCGATGAAAGATCACCGGATTCCCTCCGCATCGGTTCAGTGGTCAGCTTTACGGGTTGCCGTACAGAAGATCATAGGCTCTCTGGTACAGGCCTTCGGTCCACTCAGGGAACGCAGCTTCAACATTGGCTTTGCTATACTCAATGAAGGGGGTTTTATCAATTTCGGTGATGGTCACACCGGCGTCGATCAATTTCTGATCATATTCGTCCGCGACGGCTGAGGTGAGCTCTACAGTTTCCTTAGCGAAATCATCTCCAACCGTATCAAGCGCTTTTTTAGCAACATCTGGAAGACTGTTATAAACATCGGCGGACATGATGACCGCGCTGTTGCAGACGAGGTGTTCGGTTTTGATCAGGTTTTTGCAGACTTCATAGATTTTTGCGGAATAGAGCAGTGTAGACGGACTTTCACACGCGTCCGCAACGCCCTGGGTCAGAGCCTGGTAAACCTCGCTCCACGGGGTGTTGGTGGCGTTTGCGCCCAAGCACTGCGCGGTGAAGTTCCACATCTTCGAGGTGCCGACGCGCAGCTTAATGGATTTGAAATCTTCTGCCTGTGCGACGGGTTTTTTGGAGATAACGTTGCGGGTTCCGAAGTACATGGCGGAGATGACATGCACGCCGTTTTCCTCCAGCTTGGAGTCGATTTCGGTACCGATATCGGATTTCCACAGGTCATAAATTTGAGAGGGCTTCTGAATCAGATATGGGACATGATAGATGGAGGCATCCGCGCAGTAGTCGACCAAGCCCGCATAATCTGGGACGTTGATGAATTCCGCGCCATTGGCAACCGCCTGTGTGATTTCATCATTAGTGCCCAAAGACTGGTCAGTGTAGAGCTCCAACTTGAGGGTGCCCTCACTGGCCTCCTCCACACGGCTGACAAAACTCTCCCACCAGGCATATTGTGGATCGGTGGTTCCAACGGTCAGGTTGACCTTCAAAACTTTTGTCTCTGCCGGAGCCGCGGCATTCGGAGCGCTATCCGCCTGGGATGCTGGGGCGGCGGAGGCTGCAGGGGTGGCGGGCGCGCTGGATGAGGCGGCCTCATTGGAGCCGCAGCCTGCGAAGCAGGCAAGGATGGTAGCTGTTGCGAGGATCAATGCGAGCAGTTTCTTTTTCATTACTTCTTTTCTCCTTTACAGGTTGATTGGGGACAATGGATAGATTGGAATGGCTTCTAACCGAAAGATCATTTCAGAAGCCATGTATGCGCTTGTTCGTTGCTGCAGTTTTCGCGAATCCAGGGATTACCATCCAGATGGCGGATCAGCCACAGGTAGTAGATAGGATAACCCGGTGCAGCCACCTGCGGATGTACAAGATTCGGAGCGATGGCGCAGAAACTCCCGTCCTTAATTTTGAAAACTTCCTCCCCCACGAAGGAAGCGCCGAATCCATCCGGATTTTCCATCCGGAAATAGTAGACCTCCGGCTGTTCATGACAGTGCGGAACATAGCCGGACCAGCGTCCCGGAAACATGATGGTTTCTCCGAGTACAAGGTTGGAGTAAGGCGCGTCGGCGTATTCAAACGCAGTTCGGACCTTTCGTACGGCAGTCCCTTCCCAGAGCCCGTCGCACGCAATGTTTTCGCGTGTATTTTCTGGTGTGTAGAATACCGGCGCAAACCTTCGGTTATTTTCAGTGTAGATGAGCACAATTTCTGAGGGCTTACCGGCGGTTATGGTGACTTGAGTCCCACCGCAGACATGTAGGCAATAGATGCCATGATTAAAAAAACTTTTTCGAAGGACATTTTTTTGTTCTCCGTTATAGCGAAAGGCTGCGTCGCCCCGCAGAAGGACGACCGCAAGCTCGTCCTGATCCGGTACGCGGATAGTTTTTTCCTGCCCCGCAGCCAGTACCCAGGAACGCATCTCCATCAACATATCCCGATAGATGCCCTGACGGTCGAAAATTAGCTTTTCACCGCTTGAATCAAAAGCCGTGTAACCGAAGCTTTTTTTTCGAAGATCCATAAGATTTTTCCTCACATCTCCAGAATGCATTTAAGCACCGACTGCCCATTGTGAATCGCATAGTCAAAAGCTTTGGCGGTCTCCTCAAACGGGAAGATATCAGGCTTGAGTGCCTTGAGATCGATTTTTCCGCTGGAGATCAGCTCCAGCGCGAGCGGATAGACATTGGCATAGCGAAAGACACATTTAAGGTCGATTTCTTTCATATTGATCTCGACCGGGCGCAGCGGCGTTGGATTGGACACGTTTCCGACTGTTACGATAGTGCCGCCCCGTTTAACCGCGTCGGCCGCCATCACCAACGTTTCCGGCCTGCCCGCGGTTTCAAAGACGACATCCGCGAACTTACCGTCAGTGAGTCCCGCCACCCGGGAAGCAACGTCCTCCTGCTTTGAATTGATCACAGTGGAGGCGCCGAGTTCTTTAGCTTTTTGCAGGCGGTTGTCGAAGATGTCCACCGCGATAATCCGGGTGGCGTTTTTGGCTTTACAGGCAAGCAGGGTCATGATCCCGATGCAGCCCGTCCCCAATACCAGCACGGTATCGCCGCACTTGACATTTCCGCGGTTAGCTGCATGAAGTCCTACCGCGAGTGGTTCAATCAGCGCACCCTCCACCGTGGAAAGATTGTCCGGCAGCTTGAAGCAGTTTTTGGCGGGAAAAACCACATAATCCTGCATACTGCCCACATTGGGATAAGCAGACAAGAATTTCATGTTCTGGCAGAGGTTATATCGACCACTTTTGCAGTATTCGCATTCCCCACAGCCTACACCCGGCTCAACACAGACCCTGTCTCCGACCTTGACGTTGCGGACATTTTTGCCGGTTTCCACAATTTCACCCGCGAATTCATGCCCGAGCACGAAGGGGAAGGAGATCACCCGCTTACCGGTGCGAGCCTCCTGAAAGTTATGTACATCTGAACCACAGATACCGCAATGGCGTACTTTAATCAGCACTTCACCGCTGCCGGGGGAAGGGACTGGCCCGGTGGTCATCCGAATCTGAGCCTTTCCGACAAGGCTCGCAACCCTATTTTCCATATATTTCCTCCTAACCTATTCATTACAATAAAACGGAGCAATTGATAAACTAGAATACTAGTATCTAATACGCTTTCAGTATATCGATCAAATAAAAGAAAGTCAATATACGATTTGAATATGTTTTTTTGTAAAAATTCAGCGTTTTTTCTGTTTTTTAGTAGAAATGGGGAATAATAAACGACCAGAATGTGCAATTCTTCTATCAAAAAAATTTTTAGCCCAGCTTTCTGGAATGCTGGAAACCGGAATATGGAAAGCGATGAGGAGAATTCCTGGAAAAATACATTTGAAAAGGCTGGCTTTCTGGGTCGAACTGAGATCTGAAAGACCTGCGTAGAGCGCTGGAGAATCTTGTATTGGAACGGTATGGTTCTGCTATTTCCAGCAGGTCCGGTAGCAGGAAATCCAGGTACAGGAGGAAGTCTGCGGTGGATGCCGGTATGCTTTCCGCCGTCTTTGCAAACGCTCTGAAAACTATATGCGGAAAACACCGCCTCCTTCACATTTAGCATGTGCAGGATGGCGGTGTTTTTTTATCTGTCTCCTAAAAAATCCAATGGGGTGGATGATGTGATTCTCCGAAGGACTGAGGGCGGAGAGCTGTGTTTGGATCGGCGAGCATTCCGCCACGCCGGATGGAAAACTGGCAGAACCAAGTTTCGCATGTTTCAGATACCTGTCATAATTGGCAGAAAGCAGAGATTTTCGATCTTTTCCTGATGCAAACTGTAAATTACAATTATAAAGTGATATGAAAATCTCATGGTTGCAGCTCAAAGTGCGGAAAGAGCAGGATTAAATTCACCAGGGTTCGCATATCAGGATTGGGAGTTGTGGCCGCCTTTATTTTGCCTGTTCCTGACAAATTTTCGAGTGGTTTTATCAAGCTTCATGGATCAACAGACAATGCCGGCGCGTCTCGTTTGGCATTTTGTTCCCGATTTATTTTTACAAAACGCAATCGAACTGTTGTTTTTCAAATGCCGGTAGCTGAGTGAACTGGATAATCCCTCGTCCATTTCGTTTCAGGCAGGATGGAACCGTATGCGAAGCGAACAACAATAATTCGGGAGAAATCTTTTCGTACACAGGAAACAGTTGCGGCACTGGTGCGATGATGGTTACTTTCCGTTATGACACTTGGCTTTGAAAAGGCTATCAACGATCAATCATCTGCCAAGGCTGATCGCACGCATCTGTGCCGCAGGAAACTGATCAGCATAGGGAGTAAGGGAGTTGCAGATACGGGAGAGTATTTTTGCATAATCTTCAAGCAGCTCATCCTTCATACTCATCAATGTGCCGGAAATACTCAGTGCACCGGTAGGATAGCCGCTGGAATCGCGCACCGGCATGGCTACACATTTTACTCCCGGAGACTCCTCTTCAATGTCAATTGCATAACCACGCTGACGGGTTGAATTCAGCTCGGCATTGAGTACATCTCGGTCAGTGATGGTATTTGGTGTAAAGCCTTGCAGACCCCAGCGATCAATCACGAAGTCGATTTCTTCCTGTGGAAGATAGGCCATCATAGCTTTCCCACATCCAGTGCAGTACATCGGGAGTGTTTTTCCGGTAATCGAGTAGTTTCCAATCCGGATAGAGGGATACATCGCTTCCAGATAGAGAACCCGCCCGTTGATGTGGGAGGTAAGATATACGATTTCACCGGTTTTAATCTGGATTTCCTCAAGGAAAGGCATTGCGTATTGGATAATTGGCAGGGATGCGCGCAGGCAGTAGCTAAGCTCCATGAGCTTATAGCCCAGCTGATAGGTCTGTTCCCCTTGGGCGCGCAATAAGAGCCCCCCCCGCTCCAAAGTACGCAACAGATTTAAGGTTGTGCTTTTGGGTTGTCCTAGTTGCTGGCTGATCTGCGCGAGTGACAGCCGTGGCTGAGCTGGGGTAAAGCAGTCCAGAATTCGAGTCGCTTTTACGACGGAACCAACAAGGTTCGCGGCTGCAGATTGTTCACTCTTTTTCATTCAAATTGTCACACCCTTCAAAGATAAAATATAGAATCGCATAAATGTTCAGCATCGCAGAATATCGTTTCTTATAATATAGTTATACCCGAGGGCGAAAAAAATGTCAATATAAATTATCATATTGAATTTTGTGCATTATTGCTATATTGACGTGCGGGTATAGTTGTGCTATATTGAAATTGAAAATAATAAAGTGAATATAATTCAGCATTAATGAACGATTAAACAGAAAATTAGGTGGTGCTTATGAAGAAACTTTATGGCGTCATAACAGCAATGACAACCCCTTTCGATGAGGCAAACAACCTTGATATCGAAGCGCTTCGTCAACAGACACGCTTTCTAATTGAAAAGGGTGTCAATTGTCTGTATCCTTGCGGGACAACTGGCGAGATGTACCTGATGACACTTGAAGAACGGGAACAGGTTGCTAAGACCGTTGTGGAAGAAGCAGATCATCGAGTAACGGTTTACATCCATGCTGGTGCAATGACCCAGGAGGATACGATCAGGTTGGCCCGGCACGCTCACGAAATCGGAGCGGATGGGGTTGGCGTTGTCACGCCGAGCTATTTTTCGCTGGACGAACGGGCGATGGTGGAATATTATCGCAGCGTCTGCGCAGCGCTCCCGTCGGACTTTCCAGTATATGTTTATGTGATTCCCCAGCTAGCGCATAATGACATCTCGCCTGCGGCAATGGAGAAAATCTGCGCGCAGTGCCCGAATGTGATCGGCGTGAAATACAGCTATCCAGATATGAATCGGATGCTTCAGTATACCCGGGTGAAAAACGGTGATTTTTCCGTGGTATTTGGGCCGGACCATATGTTTCTTTCTGCTTTGGTTGCAGGATGCGATGGAACCGTCTCTGGATGCTCGGGGCCAGTACCGGAACCATTTGTCGAAGTATACCGGCAATTTCGTGTGGGAAACATGGAAGCGGCACAAAAAGCGCAGAAAAAGGCAACTGATCTATGCTGGCTGATGAAATGCGGCGGAGACATGTCGATCTTTAAGAATATCCTTACCCTGCGCGGCGTGAAGGGCGGACACATGCGCAAACCGCTGCTTGATCTTACCGATGCCGATCGGGATACGCTTATGGAAAAAGTGAAACCATACCTGACGGAACAGTAAAGGAGGCACCGAATGAAAAAGATTATCAATCGTCCGGAAGATTACACCGATGATATGCTGCGCGGTATCTATGCCGCGCATAGCGGAATTGTCAAATACGTGAACGACGATCTGCGCTGTTACTGCGCCGCCTATAAGAAGCCTGGTAAGGTTGCGATTATCACTGGAGGCGGTACCGGACATCTGCCGCTGTTCCTCGGATATGTAGGCGAAGGGCTGCTCGACGGATGCGGGGTAGGCGGTGTGTTCCAGTCTCCATCTGCGGAGCAGATTTACAATATCAGCAGAGCGGTGGAAGCCGGCGCCGGCATCCTTTATCTCTACGGAAACTATACCGGCGACATCATGAATTTTGATATGGCGGCAGAGATGTGCGAGATGGACGGCATCGTGACCAAGTCGATCGTAGGGGCGGATGATGTGAATTCGGCTCCGGCGGAAAATGCCGGTGCGCGGCGCGGTGTGGCGGGAATATTTTTCCTTTATAAATGCGCGGGCGCGAAAGCGGCGCGGATGGGTACGCTTGAGGAAGTGCTCGCGGTCGCGAAGAAGGCAAAGGAGAGAACCAGGACGGTCGGCTTCGCGCTGACGCCCTGCGTCATCCCGGAGCTTGGAAAATCGAACTTCGAACTCGGGGAAAACGAGATGGCCATGGGGATGGGCATCCATGGGGAACCTGGAGTTTGGAACGGGCCGGTACGCACAGCGGATGAACTGGCCAAGGAATCTCTCGATACGATTTTGGGAGATATGCCGGTCGCTTCTGGGGAAGAAGTGGCTCTGCTGGTGAACGGCCTTGGCGCGACCTCGCTGGAGGAGCTTTATATTCTGAGCGGAGCGGCCTCCAGTCAGCTTACGGGGAAAGGCGTGCATGTCTACAGGACCTTCGTCGGGGAATATGCCACTTCTATGGAGATGGCGGGCGCATCGATCAGCCTGATGCGCTTGGACGGCGAACTCAAGGAGCTTCTGGACGCGCCGGCGCATACGCCTTTTTATACGCAGGTGTAAGGGGAGAATACATATGGAAAAAATCGAACTATCTGGGCTGTCCGGTCTATTTACCTGTGTCGCAAAGGTCATGACGGCGCATGCGGACGAGCTATGTGAGATGGATGCCAAAATGGGGGACGGCGACCTTGGGCTCACGATGAAAAAAGGGTTTGCGGCATTGCCGCAGCTGATTGAAGAGATTGATGAGCCGGATATCGGTATTCGGCTGATGAAAGCTGGCATGAAGATGGCGTCTGTGGTCCCTTCCACAATGGGGACATTAATGGCGTCTGGCGTGTTGACTGGCGGAAAGGCGTTAAAGGGTAAGACCACGCTTGACGCGGCGGGATTTGCCGCTTACCTTGACGGATTCTCCGCGGGAATTATGAAGCGTGGGAAATGTGAACCAGGGGACAGGACCGTTTTAGACGCGATAGCTCCCGCGGCACAGGCCGCGCTTGGGTGCCTTTCGGAAAATCCGGGCGCCACGCTCGCATCGGTCTGCGAAGCAGCGGTGATCGGAGCACAGAAGGGCGTCGAGTCAACACGGGAAATGCTTCCGAAATATGGGAAGGCGGCGACCTTTGCGCGGCGCGCGCGCGGTGTGATCGACCAGGGGGCATATGCCGGACTGCTGATGCTGCAAGGTTATCAACGTTATATCTGCTGCGGAGAAAACGAATCGGGGGAGTCGAAATAATTCTCATCGAGAAATGTGTGTAAAGTATGAAAGCGTACGACAGCGGGGATGTTTCCCGCATACTGCTAAATGAGAAAGGTTGGAATAAAACATGAAAAAGAAAATTGCGTTTCTCCTGGCATTTGCAATGCTCCTGACCCTGTGCGCTTGCTCGGGTGGCAGCGCCGCCCCGTCATCGTCCGCATCAGGCGGTGCCGCTCCATCCGCCGGCGGCGAACCTGCCGCAGCCAGCCCGGAATTCACGCTGAAAATCGGCCACGACCAGGGCGAGTCCCATCCGTATGAAAACTTTGCCCAGGCGTTCAAACAAGCTGTGGAAACGAACTCGAACGGCCGCATCCAGGTGGACATCTTCAATAGCGCCGTATTGGGCACCGAAACCGAAATGACCGAAAGTCTGCGGCTTGGCACACTTGACTTTTTGATCAGCACTACCTCCAACTCCTCAAGTATTATCCCGGAGTTGGGCATTCTGGGCATGCCGTTTTTGTACCAGTCGACCGAACACGCGGTCGCGGTTTGCAACGATGAAAAAATTCTGGACTACTGGCAGGATCTTGTGAAGAACTCGAACACAAACATCACCCTTCTGAATATCGCGGCCTCCGGCTGGCGCAACATTTATTCGACCTTCGCAATCAACTCCTTGGACGACATCAAGGGGATCAACCTGCGCTGCCAGGCCGCCGAGATCGAGACCAACATGTGGAAAACGCTCGGCGCGAACCCGGTCACCATGTCCTTTGGCGAAATCTACACCTCGTTTGAAACCAACCTGATTGTCGCGGCCGAAAACTGTGCGACCTCCTATTATACCAACGCACATTATGAAGTCGCACCCTATTTTGTCAAAACGCAGCACACCATCATGATCCATCCCATTATGGCGTCTAGCCAGACGATGGATAAACTTGATGAGGAACTTCAGCAGGTCGTTTACGATGCCGCGCAGACGGCGGCTGACGCGCTGTTCGATGCGCAGATGGAAAAGGATGAGTTTTATTTGCAGGAAGCGGTCTCCAAGCAGGGCGTGACCTATATTGAGGACTTCGACATGAGCCCGGCTTACGAGGCGTGCGCTCCGCTGCATATCGATTATGCTGAGCGTCTCAACCAGAAAGAAGCATTGGACGCGATTCTTGCACTCGCCTGATAAACCGGTTCGATTGCTGTGGCTGTGCGGGATTTTCTCGCTCAGCCGCAGCAATTCTATAAAAGGGAAGGGAAAAAAGAATGGGACCGAAATATTTTGATGAATTTGAACAGGGTGAAATCTTTTATACAGCAACCCGGACCATTACCGAAACAGATGTGGTGATGTTCGCGGGACTTACCGGAGACTATACCGAAATCCACACCAGCAAAAAAGTTGCACAGGATACCCAGTTCGGCCAGCGGATTGCGCATGGCATGCTGGTGCTCTCCTACGCGCACGGACTGTTCATGGCGCTCAAGCTGACCACGCCTACCGGGATCGCGTTCGCATCGATCGACCAGTGGAAATTTAAACGCCCGGTCTTTTTCGGCGACACGATTCAGGTGAAGATCACCGTGGCGGAAATGATTCCGAGCCGGTCAAAGCCAGACCGTGGGATCATCAAATTCCTTTTCCAGGTGCTCAATCAGGACGGGGAGATTGTACAGGAAGGTTACAAATCAATCATGATGAAACGGCTTCCCGCCGAAACCAAGGAGGAAAGTTAGGATGTTAGAAGGGATCAGAGTACTTAGCTTTACCCACTTTCTGCAAGGGCCTGTGGCGGCGCAGATGCTCGCCGACATGGGCGCGGAAGTCATCAAGATTGAAGCGCCGAAGGGCGCTTACGAACGCAGCTTTTCTCCGATGAACAGCTTTTATAATGGCGTGAGCGTCATGCATCTGTCAGTCAACCGCAACCAACGAAGTATCGCGCTTGACCTGCGTTCGCCCGAAGGCCGCGCGGTCATCGAAAAGCTGCTGCCGGATACCGACGTCATCATACAGAATTTCCGTCCTGGCGTGATGGAGAAATACGGCTTCGGGTACGAACAGCTGAAGGAGCGGTATCCGGGGCTCGTTTACTGCAATATCAGCGGATACGGACCAGATGGACCTTATAAAAACCTGCCGGGGCAGGATCTGCTTGCGCAGGCGAAAAGCGGGCTCTGTTATTCCAGCGGCGTTGCCGGACAGCCTCCGGTTGCCTTGGGAACCGCCGTCATCGACACGCACGGCGCGGTGCTCGCGGCCTTTGGGATCGTGGCGGCGCTGGTGGACAAGATCCGTACCGGCAAAGGGCACCAGGTGGACTCCTGCCTGCTAAACGCGGCGATGCATCTTCAGATCGAACCGTTCGGCGCCTTTCTTTATCATCACCATGTATATGACAAACTTCCGTCCGGCTGCGTCACACGGGTATACGACGCGCCGTACGGTATTTATAAAACCCTCGACGACTACATCCTGCTATCCAAAACCCCAGTTCCCAAGCTGAAGGAAGTCTTCGGCGAAGAAGCGTTCGGGGAATTCAAAGACGAGGACGTCTTTGAGCGGCGTCCCGAAGTGGACGCGGCGGTCGCGCGGGAGATCGCAAAAAAGACCACGGCCGAATGGCTGGAGATCTTCGCGGCGCACGACTGCTGGTTTTCGAAGATCAATACCTACGACGACGTGGTGAACGATCCACAGGTCATCCACAACGGCATGATTGCGCAGTTTGAGCATCCGCGCGGAGGCACCGTCCGAACGCTCGGCAATCCGCTCAAAATTGATAATGCGCCAATCCCGGTTCGAAAGGCCGCTCCGGAGCTCGGGGAGGACACCATGGAAGTGCTGCGCGAGCTGGGATACGCCGAAGATGCGATTCAGGATCTGCTCGACCACAAGCTGGCCGTCCAGTATCATGGCTGAAAGGAGCTGTCTCAAATGCAACAGAGCGATAAAATCCGTATAGATTATTTTGAAGATGGACGTATCGCGCGAATCACACTGGACAACCCGCCGGTCAACTTGACGACGGTCAAAATCCTAGACGAGCTGTTGGAAGCGGTCATCACTGTCTCAGAGGACGACCGCGTTCGCGTGTTGGTGCTCACTGCGGCCGGCGAAAGGATCTTTTGCGGCGGGTCCGACCTCAAAGAGTTTCCATTGATCCGGGATCGCTTTGTGGAAGTTAAGCTGCGCAAGGAAAATGCCATCTTTTCCAGGCTCGAAAGTATGGGAAAGCCGGTCATTGCCGCTATCAACGCGATGGCACTCGGCGGCGGCTGTGAGATGGCGCTGGCCTGTGATTTCATTGTGATGGACGAGCGTGCGAAGATTGGTCAGCCAGAGATCAACATCGGCACCTTCCCGGGAAGCGGCGCCACCTTCCGGCTGACCCGCCGGGTCGGCCCCGCGCGGGCGCTCGAGCTGCTCTGCCTGGGAACTGCGGTCCCGCCGCAGGACGCGCTAGAGATGGGACTCGTCAATCGTATCGCACCTGCGGGAAAATCATGGGAAACTGCCTATGAGCTGGCGCTCGAGCTTGCCGCCAAGCCGAAATTCGCCCTCAAGTGCATCAAGGAGCTCTGCCGCAGCGCATACACCCAGACCCCGGCAGAGGCGATTGAACAATCGCTTGCACTCAGCGAGATTATCTTGAAGACCCCGGACAGTATCGAGGGTACCAAAGCGTTCCTCGAAAAACGCCCGCCTGTATTTCAGGATGCGGTGCGTCGCGGATAGGATATCTCAAATACGATAAAAGAAAGGAGAGCGGTTCTTATGAAACAACCGGAAAAGGCACCTGCGGCAGCGCTGCGGGTCATGGGTGGGATCGGCGACCTTCTGGAAAATGTCCTGCTGCTGATCGGAGCAGCTTTTGTCATCGCGTTTTTTCTGGCAGTGGTGCTCGATGTAACGGCGCGTACGCTCAATAATTCACTGATTTGGACGCAGGACGCCGCGATTTTCAGCTATTTCTGGTGCGTATTCACCGCTTCGGCAATCTGCATCCGTCGAAATGAGCATTTCAGCATAGAACTCTTTGCCCGTATGCCAAAAATCGTGAAAACCGTTCAAAAACTATTTATTCTGGCGGTTTTGTTTGTCTTTGCCTACTATATGATCCGTTACGGATGGGAATATTCGATCCTGGGGCTGACCAGAAAATCTTCTTCGTCCGGATTCCGGCTCTTCTACGCCATCATCTGTATCCCGCTGTCCAGTGCGGCGTCCGCCTATTTTCTGCTGGAGCAGCTGGTGTGCCTGGTCTTCGGGGTCAATCTTTCCCAGATCAGCAAAAACGCGGCGAAGTTGATGGACGGCAAGCAGGCGCAGTAGGCGCTGCAGGCAACGATAAAGAAAACAGGAAAGGATATGAATATGGACGTCAATACAATGATTCTGTTCTTATTCGGCTCATTCGCCCTGCTGGCGATCCTCGGCGTGCCAATCGCAATCAGCCTTTGTGTCTCCAGCTTTATTACCGCCGCGATCCTGGGGATTACGCCGGTTGCAATCATACAGAATATCTTCTCGATGCTTAACAGTTACACGCTGCTGGCGGTCCCGCTCTTTTTGATCGTAGGGAATGTGATGGAGTACGGCGGCATCACCGAACGTCTGGTGAACTTTGCACGGGTACTTGTGGGCCATATCCGGGGAGGACTCGGGCATGTCAACATCCTGACCAATATGTTTATGGCCGGTATTTCCGGTTCGGCAACCGCAGATGCAACCGCCTTGGGCAGCATCATGCTGCCCGCGATGCGGCAGGAGGGCTACCCGATTGATTTCGCCTGCGCGATCAATGCCGCCGCGGCGACCATTGGCCCAATCATCCCGCCAAGCATCATGATGGTGGTCTACGGGGCATACTCCGGCGTTTCAATCGGCGCACTTTTCATTGGCGGCTTTGTCCCGGGCGTGATTATCGGCCTTTCGCTGATGATTTACGTCTATGTTTGGGCCAAGCGTAACAATTTCCCGATCAGTGAACGGCGCGCGACTATCAAGGAGGTCCTTCTCGCCACACGTAAGGCGATCGTTGCGCTTCTGGCGCCGGTGATCATCGTGGTGGGCATCTCTGGCGGCCTTGTAACTACGACCGAAGCGGGCATGCTCTGTGCCGTTTACTGCATCCTGGTCTCCCTTTTCATATTCCACTCAATTCGCTGGCAGGAAGCAAAAACGGTAGTGGTCAACACCCTCTTTGGGATGAGTAAACCCCTGATCTGTGTAGCGGGGGCGGGCGCTTTCGGTTATATGATGGCCTACCTGCAGGTTCCCAAGATGTTTTTGAATATGCTGGGACCGATCGCCGATTCACGTGTATTTGTCACACTGTTCATCGTGGTGCTTTACCTGATCCTTGGCACCTTCATGGACGCGACGCCGGCCATCGTCATTTTCATGACCATCATCCAGTCGCTTGCCGCAAATGTCGGCCTCAACCCGTTGCATGTGGGCGTATTGATCTGCGTCACGATGTGTTTCGGCTTCATCACGCCCCCTTATGGGCTCACTCTGCTGATTAGCTCCGGAATCGGCGGCGTAGCGACCGTGGACGTCATCCGGAAGATGAAATACATCTTCTTCCTATTCATTGCGATCATTCTGCTTATTGCCTTTGTACCCGAGACCGTCCTGTTCCTGCCCAGAGTATTTGGAATGATGTAAGGAGAACGGCATGGAAAATGCACCGATTCTGACCGAGAAACGGCCCGGCGGGATTTTGTTGGTCACTCTGAACAGCCCACCGCTGAATTTACAGACGCTCGATTCGATGGATCTTTTGGAGCGGATCGTGGAGGATATCGCCGTGGACGCGGCGGTGCGGGCGCTTGTGCTCGCCGGCGCGGGCGGCCGGGTGTTCTGCGCGGGCAGCGACGTGAAGGAATTTCCGTCGCTGCGGGGGAGTTTTGTCGAACAAAAGCTTCGCCGTGAAAACGCCGTTTTCACGCAGCTTTCAGAGCTTCCGATCCCCACTGTCGCGGCGCTGGGCGGCAGCGCCATGGGCGGCGGCTATGAAATCGCATTGTGTTGTGATTTCCGGATCATGAGCGAAACGGCCCAAATTGGGCTGCCGGAAATAAATCTCGGGAATTTCCCGGGCAGCGGCGGACCCATGCGGCTGTCGCGGCTAATCGGGCCAGCGCGGGCAATGGAGTTGATGAGCTTGGGAACTTCGGTCGACGCACAGACCGCGCTCCGGATGGGGCTTGTGCATGCGGCTGTGCCACGGGAGCAAGTACTGGACACGGCGTTCCAAATGGCCGCACGGTTTGCGGCGCTGCCCCGGGGTTATGCCGCCGCAGTGAAGGAGCTTATCTATGCGGGCACTTACGAAACCCCGGCACAAGCTGCGGATCATGCGATGAAAACGGCCCGGAGATACAAGGATTTCGGATAGGGTGAGGATAGAAAGGAAGCAGAGACGTGGATATAATGCATATAGATGTTTTGGTGGTTGGCGGCGGCGGAGCGGCCTGCCGGGCGGCCATTGCGGCTGCGGACCAGGACGCACAGGTTTTAATGGTTCTAAAAAACACGGTGGGACATTCCGGCGCGACCACGCACAAATGCTGCGAGATCGCCGGATACAACGTACCCGGCTGCGGTGATCCCCAGGATAATGAGGAAGTCTACTATTCAGATATCATGTCTGCGGCGATGGGCATGGCTGACCCCGAACTTGTACAGCTGCTGGTCGAAAACGCTGGACCGCGCTTCGAAGATCTGCGGCGCTGGGGCGTCAGTCCCGCCGTTCAGGACGGTCGTGAGGTGATCATGAAGGGCTGCTATTCGAGCAGGAGACGTGGATACACCATCGAAGGACACGGGGACCCGATCGTGCAGGCATTGCTGGCACAGATTGAAAAACGCCGGATCGCGCGGATGGAAAACGCCACAGTGGTCGATCTGATTGTGAAGGAGGGCCGGTGCTGCGGGGCAATGGTGCTCGATGAAGCGGGTCAGATACAGCTCATTGAGGCCGGCGCAGTGATCCTGGCCACCGGCGGTGCATCCCAGGTGTTTTTACAGAATCTCAATCCGTCAGATGTATCGGGGGACGGCTATTCGCTCGCCTATGATCACGGGGCAGTGCTTAAAAACATGGAATTCATGCAGGCGGGTATCGGCTTTTTCCATCCGGTTAAAAGTCTTTTTAACACCTACCTTTGGGCGGGCTTCCCCTTTCTGACAAACGCGCGAGGGGAGCTTTTCCTGGAAAAATACCTGCCGGCGGGGCTCACATCGAAGGATGTCATGCTGGAGCATTGCAGGCACTTCCCGTTCAGCAGCCGGGACATTTCCCGCTATCTGGAAATCGGCATCCAAAAGGAACTGGCTGCGGGCGGGGGGGACGCGCGGATGTGCCTGCCGGTAAGTTTTACGCATTTTACCCCGGAATATATTCAAAATCTGGATTATGACGCGGATCTCAAACAGCTTTGGCCGATGGTGCAGACGCATTTTAAGGAAAGCGGAGTGGATATTTGTCGGGAGGTTGTCGGTATCACCTGCGTTGCACAGGCGATCAACGGCGGGATTACAATTGATCATAGAGCAATGTCCACACTTCCGGGACTGTTTGCTGCGGGTGAAACGGCAGCCGGACCCCATGGGGCGGACCGGCTTGGTGGAAATATGATGGGGACCTGCCAGGTGTTTGGTGAGATTTCCGGCAGGGAAGCAGCTGGATTCGCACAAAAAAACGGCAGGATACCGCTGTGTGAAGAGGATGCCAGACAGGCAGAACGGATGTACGCCGCCCTTTTCCGCGACGTGGACAGTGCAGAAATGATACAGCAGCTGCAGTGCTTGGCACAGGAAAACCTCTTTATTTGTCGGACACAACAAAAGCTAAACCGTATGCTTCTGGAAATTGAACGGCTGGAAGATGCTTTCTGGTCTTCTCCTGCCGCGGACAATCCCTCAACGCAGAACATTTCTCTTTATCATCTCCTCAATTCCGCCCGACTGATGACGTTGGCGGCCAGTGCGCGCAAGGAGAGCCGTGGAAGTCATTATCGAGAGGACTATCCCGCATCTAATCCTGCATATGAAATGCAAATTACTTTAAAAAAATGAATAAGTATGTGAGTGCTGAGCATCATATATACTTACCGCATGTCAGAAACATCCGAAAATTGATCATCATTTTAATACTTGGGATTTGGTTATCAGCGTATTCCTTTTCGCTTTTTACATTGGCGGCTGTGGAGATACCCACAGCCGCCATGGCGAATACAATGAGACAAAGAAAGACGCATTGTTTTAAAAACATAACAGTCCTTCGCAATTGACAGACCATGCCAACGCGACGTGACGCGTGCGGTTAGTTATAAAGGGATTTGCCTGTCTATGAATAACCCCCGGCTTCGCCGGGGGTTATTCATCTGCGGATTGGGGGAGAAAGATTTCGCGTCCTTGTTCCCGGCACTCATGCAGAAGTATAAACAGAAATTCCGAAACCCCGAAGTTTTAATTCAGATGGGGAATCGGATTATGGCCGCGCCAGTCCCGGAAACGAAGCCGCTGAAGCCCCAAAGACGAAGACGTAAAAACAGTAGGAGATGGCAATACCCGAAATGAAAACTACCCGACCGGATGGGAACGCTGAACGTCCGCTTTGCTTTCCAGCCGGTGAGAAGGACAGGGTGCACCCGTCCTGTCCCTGCAGGCATAGCATTTGGCTATCCCAATGCAGCTTGTTTATGAGGAGGCAAACAGCGGCCGATCCACAGATGTTGTTTAAGGTGCTGGTAGACCTGTCAAAGTACTTCGATATCTGGCTCGGAGAGGATGGTTTCCAGTGCGGATTCAGAAAAGGATTCAATTTCATGGCCATTTTCTTTTTTACCGGAATAAGTGAAATCTATCGAACAATTTTTCCATAATCACCTGGTTGTACGTATAATTACCCTTTTCCTCGTACCGGCGGATGATTTGGTCGAAACTCCTCTCCTGATATGTCTTGATTGTTGAATTGGCAAGGTCAATATTTGATAGATGAGCCTTTGCTGCATCTATCAAATTAAAAATATTGTTCATTTACAAAGCCCCCTTCGATTGATGGGGGCTTTATTAAAGAAAATTATCCCGACTTTTCTACCCGTCGTCCCACAAATCAGCAGCAAAACCGCGGGAATTCCGGATAACGATAAAGTCGGGATAAATGGTGTGGAAGGTCGACTGATCGACGGGCGGTCAGCCTCCTACCCAATCGTTTTTAGACTCTGGGGGCGATATGGATCGCGCGCCCCAGCGCATCCTCCACCGCTTCGGTCACCGCCTCGGTGTAAGTGGGATGGGGCCGGATCACCTGTGACAGCTGCTCCAGAGTGAAGGAATTTGCCACCGCCGTGGCCAGTTCGCTGATCAGATCGGTGGCCCGGGCGCACATCAATTGAGCGCCCAGCAGCACCTGGGTGTCCTCATGGAACACCAGCTTGATAAAGCTGCGATCTTGATTTTCAATGATGGATTTCCCATTGCCGGAAAGTATAAATTTACCGGTTTTCACCGGGATGCCCTGTTCCTTGGCCTGATCGGCGGTGATCCCCACCGACGCGATTTCCGGGCTGGTATAGATACAGGCGGGTACTGTCTTCAGATCGATAGGGGCGGGCCACCCAACCATATGGGCCACCGCGCAGCATCCCTGAGCGCTGGCTACATGGGCCAGCTGGATGCCGCCGTCTACCACATCCCCGATGGCATAGATCCCTTGGATACTTGTCTGAAACGCTTCATCCACCAGGATTCCGCGATTTTGCCTTACCTGCATCCCTTGGGCAAACAGATCCCTTACATTTGCCCTGCGACCGATGGCCACCAACACCGCCTGGGCATTTACCGCTGTTTCCTTCTCCTTTTGGGTAAAATGGCAGCAAAGCCCGTCCCCACAGGTTTCGATTCGCTGTACCATGGCGGAGGTATACAGAGCGACTCCCCGTTTTTTCAGTAACATAGACAGGTTTTGTGAAATCTCCCGGTCCATGGTGGGCAGGATACGGTTCATCGCCTCTATCACGGTGATTTCCAAGCCAAAGTCGTGCAGCAAGGTGGCAAATTCCACCCCGATGACCCCGCCGCCGATGATCACCAGGCTTTTAAAGCTGGGAGGCGCATCCCCCAGCAGATCATCGCTGGTGATGACCCCCGGCAGTTCCAATCCGGGGATTGGAGGCCGGGTGGGGATGGATCCAGAGGCGATAAGGATGTTTTTTGCCTTCAAAATACAGGTTTCATCCCCTTTGGACACCTTTACTTTCCCCGGAGCGATGATCTGTGCACAGCCGGGGATCAGATCGATGTGATTGCTTTCAAATAGAAAACCGATCCCATCCCGCAGCTTGCCGGTGACCTCCCGCTTGCGCTGATAAATCCGATCCAGATCGATTTTTACATCTCCCACTGATATCCCTATGGCATCCGCTTCCCTTAGTTCCCGACAGAGCCCTGCCGTATGCAAAAGGGTTTTGGTGGGGATGCAGCCCCGATGCAGGCAGGTGCCGCCCAGGGCGTCCTTTTCCACCACTGCCACTTTCATGCCGTATTGCGCCCCCCGGACAGCCGATACATAACCTCCCGGGCCGGCGCCGATGACAATCAGGTCATATGCCGTTTCCATTGATCCACCTCGTTTCCCGGGCTATTCCCCGCAATAAGCCGCAAACGCCGCAGCATCCATCAATTCTTCCCGGTCGGTAACCTCTTCCATTTCCACCAGCCACACCCCATAGGGATCGGTATTGATGGATTCCGGTTCATCCAGCGCCCTTTCGTTTATCCGGGATACCCTGCCGGTGACCGGGGAGATGATTTCGGAAACGGTTTTCACGCTTTCCACCTGGCCTAAAGATTCCCCGGCGGTGACCATGTCCCCTTCCTCGGGCAGGGTGACAAAGACAATGCTTTTCATAGAATGCTGAGCAAAATCAGTGAGTCCGATTGATACAGTGTCACTTGTGAAATCAGCCCAGATATGGGTTTTGGAATAACGAAGATTCTCGGGGATATTCATTGCTGGCAACTCCTTTACTTCTTAAAATCAGAGGATTACGGCCTCATGATAGCATAAGCAGATGGGAATTGATAACGATGGATTTCGTTATATTATACGAAAATTTCGGTAACGTATCATTTTTTTACGCAATATTCACGACGGAAATTCCTTCATATTGGAGATATTGATTTTTTCGTTATCCTTAACAAAAGTATGAACTATATTTTAACAAA
Source organism: Anaerotruncus rubiinfantis (assembly GCF_900078395.1). Lineage (NCBI taxonomy): Bacteria > Bacillati > Bacillota > Clostridia > Eubacteriales > Oscillospiraceae > Anaerotruncus > Anaerotruncus rubiinfantis. Next base: position 408,179 of record NZ_FKLA01000008.1, read on the forward strand.
CGGGAATGCTACACTTTTTTTAGATCGATGATCAACTGATTTAGGGGGATCTAAAAATGGAACAACAGCTTTTGACCATTTTAAAAAGTGAACTGAAGCCTGCTATTGGCTGTACCGGTCCGCTGGGAGTGAGCATCGCCGCCGCCAACGCATACGACGCGGTGGGAGGTGGAAAAATCCGCCGAATCGTGGCCAAGGTAGATTGGAGCATGGCCGCTAAAATCGACGATGTGGGAATCCCCGGCACCGAATATTTAGGGGTGGAGATGGCCATTGCATTAGGCGCTGTCTGCGGCGACCCGAACGCCGGGCTGGAGGTGTTCCATCACGTCACCCCGGAAGGGGAGCTGCAAGCCCGGAAAATCGCCGAAATGGTGGAGCTTTATCCCATTTGGGACCGCACCGATTTAGGCGCCTACATAGACGTGACCATTGAAACCGATCAAGGGATTGGCCGGGCGGTGGTGGCGGGCAGCCAGGACGGGCTGATTTTAAAGGAAAAGAACGGCGAAATCCTGCTGGAGCGGGAACCGGAACGGGCGCAAAGCGGCGGTTCCCCCATGCTGCAATATAAAATCCGGGATTTTTACGAGTTTGCCTTATCCTGCCCTGCAAATGAACTGGATATCGTGCGCCGGGCGGCGGAATACAACCTGGCGGTGGCCCAGGCGGCCTTGGATCAGCAGCTCGGGCTGGGTATTGGGAAAAGCCTGCTGGAAAGCGAAGGCATCAATGACATTTTACGGGCAAAAGGGTATGCTGCGGCTGCCTGCGAAGGACGGATGTCCGGCGTTGCAATGCCGGTAATGAGCTGCGGGGGCAAAGGAAACGTGGGCCTTGCCGCTTCGATCCCATTGATCATCCAGGCGAAAGACGCTCATATTGGCGAGGAGCAGATGCTTCGCGCCATCACATTAAGCTATCTTCTTGCCATTGCGATCATCCACCGCATTGGCAAAAGTCCCTCCATGTGCTCCTGTGAGGTGGCTGCCGCCCTGGGTATCGCAGCGGGTACTGTCCTGTTGAAGGGCGGCAGCATCCAGCAGGTGGAAATCGCCATTCAAAACACCATCCCCAATGTGTTTGGTGTGGTATGTGACGGCGCCAAACTGGCCTGCGCCCTGCGCATCTCCTCCGGCACAGGTATCGCCATCGAAGCGGCTAACCTGGCGCTGAACGGGGTGCGCCTGGCCAACAACCAAGGCGTGCTCTCTAAAACTGCCGACGAATCCATCGATATCCTGGGACATATCGCCCTTTATGAAATGGTGGACAGCGACCGGGGCCTTTCCCGCAAGCTGTTTGAAAAACGCCGGATCTTCCCGCTGCAAACCTTCCGGGAGCGGCAGCTGCAATAGAGGAGGGGCGGAAGTGGAAAAAATCGTTGTAATCGGCGGCGGGAGCACCGGCATCGCGTTTGCCGGCGATCTACACCTTGCAGGATTCCCGGTGACGTTGCTGGAACAGCCGGAACACGCCGGACGGCTGGAGGATTTAAAACAGGTCGGGGAAATCCGCCGGGTGGGATATGGGCCCACCAAGGTTTCCCCCCTACCCGTCATCTCTCTGGACCCTGGGGTGTTATTCGACGCCTCCATCATCTTTATCGCTGTGGTGGCCAACCGTCACAGGGCTTTATGCGATTGGATCGTCCCATATCTTTCCAATGGCCAGGCGGTATGCTTTTTTAACGGCAACTGCGGTTCCCTCCTGTTAAAGCATCGCGCTGCCGACAGACAGATCCTGGCGGGGGAAACCGTGGGGAACTACTGCTCGGTGCGCTATCTTGGCAAAGGCCGGGTGTGGTATGCCTCCCACCCCGCTTATCCCAAAGGGATCTGCGCTTTCCCTACAATAGACAGCCAAGCGCTTAGCAAGCGGCTTTCGGTGTGTTATCCCACCGTTTGCCCCCCTGAAGCGCCGGTGCAAAACGTTTTGGAGGCGGCTCTGGGCAGTCCCAATGTGGCCGCTCATCTCATCTGCTCCATCTGCTGTCTGTCGGCCATGGAGCACAGCGACGATTTTCGGCTTTATCGGGACGGGGTTTCCCCGGCTCTCATAAAGCTGGTGCAAAAAGTCCAGGCGCAGCGGGATCGGGTGCTTGACGCTTTCGGTTACAAAGCAGGGGATGTGGCTGGCATTGTGGAACAGTGCCGTGGGGGAGCCCCCTCGCTGGAAGGGCTGCGCATGACCACCGGCCCGGATTCTATAAGGCACCGGTACATCGTCGAGGACGCGTTCGCGGGCAACAGCCTGCTGATTTCCATGGGCAAGCTGGTGGGAATGGACCTCCCATTGATCCGGGCGGCGGTGGAAATTGCGTCGGCGCTCAACGACACCGATTATTACAGTGAGGGGGTGACGCTGGAAAACCTGGGTCTGGACGGCCTTTCGGTTGCGCAGCTTAACAGCTATTTGACAAGCGGCAAAAAAACATCTAAATAAAAGAGGAGTGTAGGTATGGCGCAGCGAGCAATCACAAAACGGTCCGGCATTTCCTATTATGCCATTTGTATCGTATGCATTGCCCTGATGTTCCTGGGGGGATTGATTCCGCCCTTTGCCCCTGAAATTACAAAAGCTGGTATGCAGATCCTTTGTATCTATGTTGCCCTGGTATTTTTATGGTCGTCGGTGGGCGGCGTGATCTGGCCGAGCATCTTGGCCATCGTCGCCCTGGGACTCACCGAGTTTACCACTGTGGGGGCAGCGGTGGTATCTGCTCTGGGACAGAATGTAAGCTGGCAGATCATGATGTGTATCGCCCTTACCCATGGGCTTACCATGACCGGTGCCGGTGAGTTTTTAGCCAAATGGATTATCAGCCGCAAATTCCTCCAAGGCAGGCCCTATCTGTTTACCTGGGTGCTGCTCACCGCGTTCTCCCTGATTTCCGCCCTTTCCGCCGCCATCGGGATGATCCTGCTGGCCTGGGCGATCCTCAACAGCATGGCCACCTTATTGGGAGTGGAAAACTCCAAATCCTATTTCCGCAAAATGTCGGTATTTATGGTGGTAGGCTGCTGCTGCGGTGAATTGATCATCCTGTATAAGAGCTGGGTGGTGGCGCTGTGGAGCGCGTTTGGCAACCTGGTGGGCCAGGAGCTGGATTACCTGCCCTATATGGTGATTGCAACGGTCATCGCTTTGGCGCTGGATCTGATCATGACCTTATTGATCAAAGTGATGCGGGTGGATGTCTCCTTCCTGCGTGATTTCGACAATTCCCAGCTGCGTGCGGAACAGGCCAACGAACGCCTTACCGGCCCCCAGATCGCTTATCTGGTCGCCATTTTAGGCTGTGTGATCTTCTCGCTGGGCAGCAGCATCTTTCCTCAGGGCTCCTTGCTGTTTAACATCTCCGCCCGTGTGACTCCCGCTGGCGTCTTTGCCATCGCGGTGGTTGCGTTGATACTCATTAAGGATAAAAACGGCAAGCCCATCCTGGATTTCCAGAAAGTTATCGCTCCCTCCCCCTTCTGGCCTTCCTTTATGATCTGTGCTTCCTCCATCCCTCTGGCAAACGCCCTGTGCTCGGAAGGCACCGGGTTTATGTCCTGGATCACCCGTTTCCTCAGCCCTATCTTTGAAAATAGCTCGCTGTGGGTCATTTACGCGGTGATCGTGGTGGCTTCCCTGGTACTCACCAACATCGCCAGCTGCAGCGGCGTGGCGATGATGATGCTGCCGGTGGCGGTGCCACTGGCGGTAAGCGCGGGGGCCAACATGTACATTGTGGGCATCTGCACCATCTATTCCTGCCTGTTCGGGTTCATCCTGCCCGGTTCCTCCGGACTTTCCGCCATGATGTACGGTACAAGGGAACAGCAATCCCTGTCGGTGAAGGATATCATTGGAGACACCTCTCTGCTTTGTGCCATCTACGGCATCGCGGCAATCATCATCTTCCCGATCCTGGATAAGGCGTGGGTCATCTTATAACCGTGCAATAAAAAAGGATGAGCAAGCCGGCAAACGGCTTGCTCATCCTCCTACACATCCCGCAATATGGTGGAGCGGATGCATTGCAACAGCAATTCATCGTTTTCATTGCGTTTTTTATCCTCACGGGCCAGCAGATAATGTTGCATAGGAGCGAAGGCGGGTTTTTCAAACCGCAGCTTCTTTAAGCTGGTGTGCTCGCAAAAACTGTCCGGCCCCTCCTTGCTGGACATGAAAAACGTCACCATGTCGCTTTGTTCCACCGCCTGCCGCACCAGATGAGCATCCCCAAAAATCGAATGGCTGGGGGTGATTTTATAAAGCTTCGTCCGAAAATAATAGTTCATACAATTTTTGGAAAAAGCCAGATGAGCCCCTTTCAGTTCCGAAAGCTGGATGCTCTCCCGGTGATAAAACCGGGAGCTCGGGCCCACATAAGCATAGGTTTCATCAATGACCATAGGCTCCGCTGTTATTTTGGCGTTTTTCGCATCCTTTAAAAAGGTTTCCTCTTCATCCATAAACGCATATCCAATCCCAAAATCATATTCCCGCTCCTCCATAAGGCTGATAATCTGCTGGGATGGAACCTCCATCACCGATAAACAAATCCCCGGCGCCAGAGAATGAAACATCTGCACCAGCGGCACGCTGTAACGAAAACAGGCCACCGGATGCGCTACAATCCGGCGCACCCGCTGGAATTGAGAGGTTTCCGCCAACGCTAATATTTTACGGTAATTTTGGACGATCTCTTCGGTAAGGCGGATAAATTCCGCTCCCTTTTCCGTTAGGGCAATACCTTTGGGAGTCCGCTCAAATATCGCATACCCCACCACCGCTTCCACCTGTTTGATTGCACTGCTTAAAGTGGTCTGGCTGATGAACTGTTTTTCCGCGGCAATGGAGATCGTGGGAAAACGGGAGGTGATCAGGATATATTCCAAAGTTTCTATCTTCATCGTTCCGCCTCCTTCCAATCCGGCAAATTACCCGTATAATTAGAATTATAACACCTACCGGTCTCTATCGCAAGCTGTCGGCAAATCAGCCGATCTTTTTGAAAGAAGGTGCTTTTTGCCATGAAATATGCCATCATCGGGTTCGGCTGCGCCGGATATCATGCCGCCAAGGCAATCCGGCAAACCGATTCCCAAGGGGAAATCCATGTATTTGAAGCGGGGGATGCCCCTCCGGCAAATCCCATGCTCACCACCTATTATGCTGCCGACAAGCTGCCCGCTTCGGCCCTGTACCCCTTCGGGGGACTGGAGGAAATCGCTGGCACATACCGGCTGCGGATCCATACGGGCGCGCCGGTGGAAAAAATCGACGCCGAAAATAGAGCGGTGATCCTTTCCTCCGGACAGATCCACCCCTTTGACCGGATTCTCATCAGCACCGGCGCCCGGGCGTTTTTGCCCGGCATAGAGGGCCTGCCCGACTCAAGGGTATTTTTAATGCGCACGGTGGGGGATGCCCAGGCGCTGAGGGATCGTCTGGAAAAAGGGGATATCCGCCACGCGGTGGTGGTGGGCGCGTCGATGGTGGGGATTAAAGTGGCGGAACTCATCTGGAAAGCGGATATTCCGGTGACCTTGGCCGACGGGGCGGATTATCTCTTCCCGCTGGCCGCCTTTGCCCCGGTGGCCAGAGAGATCGAACGCCGTCTTGTCGATCAGGGCTATGCCTTCAAATGGGGGGCCCCGGTAAAGGGGATCACCCCGCAGGGGGTGACCTTTGCCGATGGGGAAACCTTGTCCGCGGATCTCATCTGCATCTGTATTGGCACCCGGGCGAATGTGGAGCTGGTAGCCAACACCCAGGTGGTGGAAGGCCAGCCCATAGCTGTCAACCGGGGGATTGTGGCCGATGAAACCATGGCCACCAGCTGTCCGGGCATCTATGCGGCGGGGGATTGCTGCGAAGGGATCAACCTGCAAACCGGACAGACGATGATCATCGGGCTTTGGGCCAACGCCGCCAGCCAGGGGGAAACCGCCGGGAAAAATATGGCGGGAGGATCCTGCCGGTATCCCGGCAATATTGTACATAACATCACACACTTTATGGATATGGATTTCATCGGCCTGGGGGACAATCGGCTGGAGGGTGAAACCATCTCCTGCGGGGCGTTGGACGGGGATTTTTACATCCAGGCAACCCTGAGGGAGAAGCGGCTGCAATGTGTGAACATCCTGGGCAACCACCGGATCAGCGGGGCGCTGAAAAGCCTGCTGATCCGCCAGATAAACGGGCAGTCAACCCGGATTGCCCCGGCACAGCGGGCAATGCTGTTAAGCCAGGGGCTGAGCAGCGACTTTTTGAATCGGATCGGAGGTATTGGGGATGGCCACAATTGAACAGCTGTTAAAAGCAAAAATTCCTTGTGAAGAGACCGGCATAGAAGTCAAGCGTTCCCTATGCGATATCTGTACCCCGGGGATGCATTGCGGTTTGAATGTCTATGTAAAAGACGGCACAATCCTCAAGGTGGAAGGCGTCGAAAATTATCCTGGCAGCAATGGCAAAATTTGTACCAAGGGAGCCTGCACCAGACAGTATGTTTACCGCAAAAACCGGATCCGCACCCCCTTGCGCCGGATAGGCGCCCGAGGGGAAGGAAAATTTGAGGAGATCAGCTGGGAGGAGGCATATCGGGAGATCGCGGGGCGTCTCAATGAGATAAAAGCCCAGGATGGCCCTGAGGCGGTGGCCTGGTTCACCGGATACAGCAAATGGTACCGTCCTTGGCTGCACCGGTTGGTCCATTCCTTTGGAAGCCTCAATTACGGCACCGAAAGCTCCTGCTGCAACACCGCCACCGGCATGGCTTGGAAAACCATCGCCGGCCGGGGATTCCGGGGGGATTTCGCCAACGCCAACCTGCTCATCGGCTGGGGCTGCAACACCCTTATCGGCAACCATGTGGTGGCAAGAGCTCATCTGGCGCTGAAAAAACGAGGGGGTAAGGTGATCATCATCGATCCCCGCATCACTCCCACCACCCAGAAGCTGGCGGATATCCATCTGCAAATCCGTCCCGGCACCGATGGCGCGCTGGCTTTGGGCATGGGCAATACCCTCATCCAAAACGGCTGGATCGATCAGCCTTTCATTGACAAATATGTCCACGGCTTTGCAGAATATAAAGCGTATGTGTCTCAGTTTACTCCGGAGCGCACCCAGGAGATCACCGGGGTGGACAAAGACCTGATTATCAAGGCCGCTCATTTGTACGCCACCTCCGGCCCGGTGGCGGGATATTTTCCCTCCGCCGCGGTGACCCATCACATCAACGGTTATAACAACATGCGGGCGATCATGTCTCTGGAGGTGCTCATCGGCAATGTGGATCGCAAAGGCGGGGTGGTGCCGGTTTATCCCAGCTTGGTCTATGCCGACGGGGGTTTCCCCACCATGGAACGGGCGTTTTTAAACGATGTGAAGCCCCAAAATTGCCGCTCGCCCATCGGCAGTGGCAGCTTCCCCCTTTGGTACGCCCTCACCGACGAATATCAGGCCATGACCCTGGCCGGGCAGATCCGGGAACAAAAGCCCTATCCCATCCGGGCGCTGGGCGCCTTTGGGATGAATCACCGGATGTTCCCTCAGCCAACCGAGATGCTAGGGGCGCTGGAAAAATTGGATTTCATTTTTGCCACCGACCTCATCATGACCGAAACCTGCCGGTATGCCGACATCGTGCTCCCCGCATGTTCCTCTTTGGAGCGCAGCGAGCTCAAGGTATACGGCGGCGGATATCTCACCTGTACCACTCCAGCGATCCCGCCCCTTTACCAGTCCAAACCGGATACCCAGATTATCTGCGAGCTGGCGGGTTATTTGGATATAGAGGATGATCTGTTAAAAAGCGGCTATGAAAAGACGATGGAATATCTGATCAGCAATCTGAGCGTTACCTTGGAGGAGCTGCGAGCGGCGCCCCTGCCTTTAAAAATGAAAGAAGCCGCCCCCCGCAAGCCCGGGTCCTTAAGGGAAAAGGGATTTGAAACCCCCACCGGTAAGCTGGAGCTTTATTCCGAAAAGATTATGCAGGTTCGGGGAGATCACACCGAACTGGATCCCCTGCCGGTATGGAACGAATCCTTTGATTCGGCCGATAGGGAGGAATATCCCTTCACCCTCATCGCCGGAGCACGTCTGCCTCAAGCCATCCACACCCGCACCCATGAGCTGCCCTGGGCAAAAAATATGCGCCCTGACCCCACGGCGGATATCCATCCCCAAGACGCCAAAGCATTGGGCCTGCAGGAAGGGGATTGGATGCAAATCATCGGGGAGAAGGGCAGTGTGACGGTCAAGGTGCATCTTTCCGGCGCGGGGCTGCCCGGGGATGTTTATATGTATCACGGTTACGCTCAGGCGGATATCAACGAGCTGATCGGGAAAGCCCATCTGGATCCATACAGCGGATTCCCGGGATATCGCCAGGTGCGGTGCAAGCTTGTGAAAGGGGAGGGCGCAAAATGAAGCTGATTTTAGATTTTGATTCGGACAAATGCGTATCCTGCGGCGCCTGCGCCATTTCCTGCATGGATCAAAACGATATCGATCCCTTTACCGATCCCCCGTTTCGCCATGTTTATTTAGAGGAACAGACCGCCGGCGGCAAGCTGCAGCTGCTCCATCTTTCCATCAGCTGTATGCATTGTGAGGACGCACCCTGTGTCAAGGCCTGCCCGGTGGGATGCATCTATAAAGATCCGGATACCGGGCTTACCCTTTACGACAACGCCAACTGCATCGGCTGCCACAGCTGTTCCATGGCCTGCCCCTTCGGCGCGCCCGGATTCTCAGCGGGCAAGATGGTCAAATGCGACGGCTGCCTGATCCGGGTACAACACGGCTTGCAGCCCGCTTGCGTGAGAGGCTGCCCCTATGACGCGATCCAGCTGCTTACAGAAGCGGAATATCAAGAAAAGCAAAACGCCGCATCTTTAAAACGGATGAGCGAAGAAATTTTAAACCGGCTGCCCCGATAAAACGCAGCCCCGGCAAAACAATGATTGAAAGCCGCTGGTGGCGGCATGATAGAAAGGAGTCAAAGGATATGGCAAAGAAAATTATCATCTATGGAAGCAAGGAATGCGGCCGCTGCAACGACGCGAAAGAGGCTCTGGACAAAGAGGGGATCCGTTATGGATATGTGGATGTCATCGCCAGTTTAGCGCATCTGCAAAAGTATCTCAATGTCCGGGACGCGCATCCGGAAGTTTTTGCAGAAGCGGTAAAATTAGGCAAGGTGGGCCTGCCGGTTTATGTGATCGACGACGATCAGGTTTATACCGGCGCTATCGCCGAGATGGATCTGGATCTGTTCCGTTAATCCGGCTCATAGCCGGGGTGCTTTTGTGGCGATGCGCAAAAGCACCCCGGCAACAAAGCTTTACCGGGAGGAAAAAGGATAGGTATGAATCAATGGGATCTGATGGGGGAAGGGCTGGAATATGAAGCGGCGGTGGCACTGCTGCTGGAACATACCCCCCGCCCGAAAAGCATTGAAACGCTCCCCTTATTGGACGCCCTTGGGCGGATCGCGGGGGCGGATATCATCTCGCCAATCAGCCACCCCCCTTTTGACCGTTCCCCCCTGGACGGCTACGCCCTGCGCGCCCGGGGGATCCAATTTGCCTCTCCCGCTGTGCCGGCGCGCCTTTCGGTGGCGGGCAAAGCCTGCGCGGGGGAGGTGTTTCCCAGGGCGCTGCTGGAGGGGGAAGCGCTGCGGGTCATGACCGGCGCGATGCTGCCCGCCGGCTGCGACTGCGTGATCCGCCAGGAGGACACGGATTATGGGGAGGATACCGTATCCGTCTACGCGCCGGTGAAGCCTTATGAGAACTACTGCTTCGGAGGGGAGGATATCCCCCTTGGCACGGTGCTTTTGCGGGCCGGGGAACAGATATCCTTCGCTTCGGCAGGCATCCTGGCCGGGGTGGGGATCTCACAGGCGCCGGTTTATGAAGCTCCCAAGGTTGGGATAATCTGTACCGGGGACGAGCTTTCCGATCCTGGCACACCCCTTGCACCGGGTAAAATCTACAACAGCAACCGTACCCTGCTTTGCGCCCGGCTGCGGGAACTGGGGATGACGGAAGTGGCGCATCCCTCCTGTCCGGACGACCCAAAGGCTATCTGCAAGGGCATCGACCAAATTTGGGAAACGGCGGATCTCATTGTCACCACCGGAGGGGTATCGGTGGGCCAGCGGGACTGGATGCGCACGGTGGTGGACCTGCTGGGCGCGCAGCCCCTCTTTTGGCGGATGCGCTTAAAGCCCGGCAGCCCGGCGCTGTGCGCCTTATATAAAGGCAAGCTGCTCATCTGCCTGTCCGGTAACCCCTTTGCTGCGCTTGCTACCTTTGAGCTGTTGCTGCGCCCGGTATTAAGGCGCCTTTCCGGCATGACTGCCCCGGTTTTGACGCGTAAAACCGCTCTTTGCCAGAACGATTTTCCCAAAGGCGGTTGTTGCCGTCGGTTTGTCCGGGGGATTTATGAGGATCAAAAGGTGTACATTCAAAAGGGCAACCATTCCTCGTCGGCGCTGCTGCTTTGCACCGGATGCAACTGCTTTGTAGATATTCCGGTGGGGCAGGGGCCGTTGAAGGCGGGGGATACGGTATCGGTGCTTATGCTGTAAAGCGATGTGAAAAGAATGCGTTGCAAAACAGCCAAAAAACATTCAGAGACCAGGCACCCAAAACATAGGGGGGCCTGGTCTCCGCATTTGTTTTAAAGTTAATTTGTGAAAGAGAGCTTAAAACAAAACAATATAGAATAGTAGAGCACAACTGTCCACTGGTATTTGTGCTAAACAGTGAAATCACATTGCCAAAGAATGCACCCGCCTGGCTGACAAGTGGCAGCTAGAGAACTTAAATTACGAAACGCTGTACCGCGCCCATTTTCCCTTGGGGAGAAAATCAACGGCTGATTCACGGATGTTATGGCGCAAGAGTATGGAGAAGCATCCGGAGAAAGTGAAGGAAACAGTAAAGCTGAAACGGGATTCAGAACGTTGGAAGATTTGCGGGAGAAACTGACTCGGGGCACTGCAGGAGCGACATTCGTGAAGGGCAGCGGCCACCGGTAGAGTGAAGCCCAAAAGCGTTGGGAGCGGCTGTCCGGGTGGGAACGGTGTTGGACATCGTATGGGCGGTACCTAAACGAAAACAAACAGCGAGCCCCGTTCCTTTTTGGAAGAAGGGGGCTCACTGTTTTGGGCCGACCATCTTATGCGGCGTTTCATCCACGAAGGAATCAAACTTTGCCTGTATTTCTCTCAAATGTGCCTTTCGCTGGTCCGAAATTGACAAAATTATGACACTATTTCGTCATAGTTACCCTCTCATAATGCCCAACGGATCTGTATTACAGTGGAGTTACAGCCAAAATCAATCACAAGTCGATTTGAAAAAAGTATGACCCTGCTGAATGTTCTGGAATAGAATACGCAGAAATCCGCATAACGCAAAAAGTCTGCAAACCGAAGTTTACAGACTTTTTATGATTGGTGGAGACGAAGAGGATCGAACTCTCGACCTTACGGATGCGAACCGTACGCTCTCCCAGCTGAGCTACGCCCCCAATTTATTCACAGCCTGGACACAACCCGCAGACTGCAAGAGTTATTATATCATGGGAAGAAAATCATGTCAATATATTTTTCGACAGATATTTAAAAAATTGTGTTGGCGGCTGTATCTGAAAAAGAAAAGCCATCCGATTGCTCGGATGGCTCAAGCTGGGATTTTGCGGTATTATGTCAGCGGGTGTGGATGTCGCTGGCATCCGCCGCAATCTGGTACCCCAGCTTGTTTAAGCGGTTTTCGATTTTGTCATAAGAGGTGCCGGAACTGTCATAATCGACTGCTACCAGATGATGTTCGGTATTGACGCTGACCGATGAAACACCGTGCAGTTGGTCAAGCTCCGATTTTACGTCCTTCAGATCGTGCTTACCGTTCAGGTTTTCAATGATAAAATAAGCGCTTTCGTTTGGCATAATATCACCTCAGAAATAGCATTCCCGATAACCTAAGAAAAAATAAGATGAAATAATTGAGATAAAAACAATGCGCTTCACATACGTGAAGCGCATTGTTTCAACTAATTGAAGCGACGCGTACAATAGAAAAGCTCCCAGTGATTGGGATATCCTGAGAAGTGCGCAGTTTCAGCCGGATATACACCTGAACAGGCGCATATTCCAAAAAGCCGCCCGTTGCGGCGATGGGATGCATATCGGTGATGCTTTGTACAGAAGAAGAATACCATATCTCATTTGAAACACCAACTATAGGGACAATTTGCATATAACCGCCTTCAGGAAGACGGGACTGAATGGCGTAAGTGAAAAGATAGATATTGCCCGGCTGCAGGATGATAACCGTTTTATCCGGTGACAGGGTAATTAAGTCGCTGTTCTTGATATTGATATCGAATACGAACATATCATTGTCGCGGTAAGTGGCAGGAGAAACGGTAAACTGTGCACAGGCATTGTTGAAAATTCCCGATGGCCCGGTTCCTCCCGTCGGACCGGTTGCGCCGGTGATACCAGTCGGACCGGTTGCGCCGGGATTGCCTTGGGGCCCAGTTGCGCCGGAAATTCCAGCGGGGCCAGTAGGCCCGGTTGCCCCGGTTTTGCCAGGCAACCCTGTCGCGCCGGTGGGTCCAGTTATACCGGCGGGCCCCATGGGCCCGATTGCACCGGTGGCTCCAGTCGGACCAGTGGGGCCGGTGATACCGCCAGTTCCGGTGCCAGCAGGCCCAGTAGGCCCGGTTGCGCCCCGCGGACCTGTCGGACCTGTCGGACCAGTAGGACCCGGAATTCCGATGCCGGCCGGCCCGGTTGCTCCAGTCTGGCCGGTCGGCCCAGGTAGCCCCATAGGTCCCTGCGGTCCTGTTGCGCCGGTGGGGCCAGTGGGCCCTGTAATGAACGGCGGGGGCGGCGGAACCGGGCAAGGGGGGACCGGTGGCGGGCAGGGGCTGCCGCAATTGTGGTTGGCAGGATGTCTATATTGATGATAAGAATTCATGTCTGATGCCTCCTTGGGATGAGTCCCTCCTTCATCCTATGCGCGAAGACGGAAAACGGACTTTAACCGGGAGGAAAAGATCTGGGCAAGGCAGTGAAAGGGGTATCTTGTGTGCACTAATAGGGTGAATACAAGAGAAAAGGAATGGTGGCTATGAAACGCGGTTTCTCCCAATATCTCCTGTTGCTTGGAATTTGCACCTGCCTTTTATTGAGCGCATGCGGCAAGAAAGTATTGATCGGTACACCGCCGCAAACTGCATTTCCACCCGCGGCCGCATCTGAAACGCAAGCTTTCTCCTCCATGCCGCCGGGTTTGGATTCACAAACTACCGGCAGCCTGAGCGATGAAGAACAGCGTATGGTTGACGCATATCTGGTGATTTTCGATTGGATTTACCAGGAGGACCCCGCGCTCAATACCGAGATTAAAAAGATCGCGGTCGATACCGCCGGGATGCAGAATCTGACCACGCCTGCAAAGGAGGCTCTGTTCGCCGGGCTGGAAAGCTACGGCTGCGAGCTGCTCGACAAAAGTTATGCGCAGCTGAAGGAGGAAGGTTATCTCACGGTGGAGGAATCTGGTCGGCCGGGCGGATTTGCGGATGGGATTCTGGTTTCAATTGAGGATGAGCCATATACGGATGGGAAGATCCGCTTCAACGTAGAAAAATGGCGCGGCCCGCTTGGCGCGGTGATGTTTCACGGCAATCTGATTGCGTGGGACGGAAATGCCTGGCAGGTTACCGAAAAAGGGGATATGATGATGGCTTGAGTGAGGAACAGGATTTCCCGGTTGAAGCCAGAAAGTGCTTTAAATCGTTTCTTTAAAAGGAGGGATAGAGATGGGATGCCTTGGAAATCTGCTTTGGTTTTTATTTGGGGGACTCTGGATGGGGCTTGGATGGCTGGCGACCGGAGTTCTGTGGTGTATCACGATTGTGGGAATCCCAGTAGGAACCCAGTGCTTTAAATTCGCACAGCTCGCCTTTTTTCCTTTTGGAAAGGAGGTTCAATATGGCGGCGGCGCGGTTTCGCTTTTGCTCAACATCCTGTGGCTGATCTTCGGCGGGATTCCGCTTGCTGTCGGATCGGCAGTCAACGGCTGCCTTTTCTGTATCACAATTATTGGCATCCCGTTTGGCAAACAGTGCTTCAAGATGGCACAGCTTGCCCTGATGCCGTTTGGGGCTTCGGTCATCTGCAAATAACCTGTCAAAAGCCTCCGCGGCATGCCGCGGAGGCTTTTAGGGGAATTATTTATATTTGACAGCGGTTCCGTAGGCGATGACCTCGGCCGCGCCCTGCATCACTGATGACGAGGCGTAGCGCATATTGAGAACCGCGTCCGCGCCAAGCGCTTCGGCTTCGTCAACCATGCGTTTGACGGCGATCTGCCGCGCCTGATTGAGCATTTCGGTGTAGCCGGTGATCTCACCGCCCACCAGGGTTTTCATCCCGGCCATGAAGTCCTTGCCAAAGTTTTTCGACTGGACGACATTCCCTTTCACAAGTCCCAGAACTTCAAATTCCTTCCCTGGGATATAATCAATATTTACCAGCAGCATCTTCTTCTCCTCCTTGAATTTCTTTGATCCGCTGAATGAGTGCCAATACGGCGCCAACGCCCACTGCGATGGGAATCAAGGCGACCAATGCTACGACAAAGATGGGCGCGTGCTCGACAGAGAAACCCCAGAGAATGATTCCGAGCAGCCATCCCAAAAGCCCCAGCACCAATGCTGTTACAACGATTGGCGCGATGTATTTTTTCTTGCGGTCCTGCTTGCCGATGTTCATAAAACTGACTCCCTCCTGTTCCATCTGTTCCATTTCCCGCAGATAGCTCTCCGCATCCAATGTGTCAAGCGCCGTTTCTCTGTCAAGCAGGCGGGAACAGAAAAGCTGGATTTGTTTGATATTTTTTTCTTCCCGTTCCAAAAGAATCAGATGGCGGCGCAGAGCGTCGGCCATTGTGAGGGAGCCGGAAAGCATCTGCCGGATTTCAACAATCGGGACCGCAAGCTTACGCAGCAGCTTGATCTGACGCAGACGTGACACGTCTATGTCGGAATAATCCCGATAGCCGTTTTCACTGTTCCTTCTGGGGGAAAGCAGCCCTTCTTTTTCATAAAAGCGGATATTCTTTTTTGGAATACCCGCGAGCTGTTCCACTTCATTGATTTTCATGATTCCCACCTCTTTGCCATCAGTGTACACCTTCCATAAAGGGGAATGTCAAGTATTTTTCCCAAAATTCATGCCGTTTTGCGCTTTTTTCTTCTTTTTCGGACAGCCAGATAAAAAAGGTTCCCGATGCAGCCGCATCGGGAACCTTTTTTGATTTTTATAAGGTGTGCTTCAGTCGTCCCAGCCGTCGTCATCATCATCGTACCGGTTGTCGTCGTCATCGTCGTCGTCATCGTCGTCATCGTCATCATCGTCATCATCGTCATCGTCGTCGTCGTCGCCATACCGGTCATCGTCATACCGGTCATCGTCATACCGGTCGTCGTCATACCGGTCATCATCGTACCGGTCGTCGTCATACCGGTCGTCGTCATACCGGTCGTCGTCATACCGGTCATCGTCGTACCGGTCGTCATCATTCCGATCGGTTTCCCATTTCAGGATTTCCCCGGTGTACGCATCAATCTTGAATTCATATTCGATATTTCCATTGCGCATTTCACCCTCGTAATGCGCGCGGTCGTCCCAGTCGTCGTCATCGTTGTCGAGGGAGATTTCCACAAGCGCGGCGCCGCTGGGGGCTTTCTCGAGCGCGATCTTCTTGGCGCGGTCGAGGCTGATGTAGTCCTTCGATGAAGAGGAAACGGACTTTTCGTCAACCTCCCACTTGATGACCTTTCCGGTGTATGCATCGATTTCAAACTCATATTCGGTGTTTCCTTTGCGCACTTCGCCCTCGTAATGCGCGCGGCCGTCCCGGTCGTCGTCATCGTCGAGGGAGATTTCCACAAGCGCGGCGCCGCTGGGGGCTTTCTCGAGCGCGATCTTCTTGGCGCGGTCGAGGCTGATGACTTTATCGGAAGGCGCGTGGTTGGAAGGCAGATCGTCCACGTCGTCCCAATCGATCAAAAGATCGCCCAGATCGATTTTATTCTCGTTTGCGTAGGCGACCAGCTGGGAAACCGAAACATCGGCAAACTTGGCGATATCTTCCAGGTCGTCGCTATCGTCCAGCAGGCGGCGGATCATGGCGAGCTTTCCGGCGGAGATCTTGCTTTCCTCTGCCACAGTTCGATCGTCGTCGGTGATCTTGACGAGTTGGTTCAGGATACCAACCTGCAGGTTGCGATGGTCAAGATACCCCTGAATGGACTGGTTGACTTTTTTGAGCAGGGGGGCCGAAAGCTTATTGTCTTGCACAGTGATCAGGATATCATCATTTTTTCCATCGAGGTAACCGAAGTAGATCATCCGATCGACCAGATCCTCGATGACATCGTCAAGGTCCCGATCGGTGAGTTTATAGCCTTCGAGCAATTTTTTGGCATCAGCGTTGGACGCTTTTAGGGAAACCACCTTATCCAGCCGGTTGGTTTGAATCTCAATGCTGGGGTTGAGGTCGATTGCAAGAAAGTTCACCGGAGTGGTGAGATAAAAATAGAGTGCGCCTGCCGCAAACAAAACGGCAGCCAGCAGCCCGAAAAGAATTCCCCGTTTTTTATGGATACAGTTGGTGTTCATGATTTTAATCTCCTCTCAGTCTTGGTACGTTGGTTGGCCGTACGTGCCTTTCATCCGTATAATGCGGCAGGAGATCTGTTTATTGCAAGATTAAAAAATTTTTTTATGGTTTTATATAAGCGTACCCTTCCGACTGCTTCAACGTGATCCCGCTCTCGGCTGATACCCGTTTCCATAACAGCGTACAGTGTGGCATTGGAGCTGCTCATATAAATAGGTCATAAAACGTGCGGAGATTAAAAAAATATTGGATTTGTGTGACTGAGTCTGTGACTGAAAAATTTGGATGTGAAAATGACAGCATGAAAGAATGACATTTTAATTTTGAGAAAATGCAAAAAATCGTTAAAATGCAAAAATACCCGCAAAATAGCGGGCATCTTTGCAGGGAAACAATATTCTCGTTGCTCCGAGTGCTTATAGCTTACCATACTTTAGCAGATAAATTCAAGAGGTGATGCCAATATTTGTAAGAATAAATAAATCGGTCACAAATAATTTGTATAAGAGAGATAGGTGTAATGACATGTGACTGGAGGGGCGGCCGGACATTTTTTGAATCTATAATTCCCAAAGGCAGAAAATAGATGAAAAACGGCCCTGCAGATTTCTGCAAGGCCGTTTTGGTGGGAACACGGGGACTCGAACCCTGATAAAAACGGCTTATAATGCGGGTTTGAATATACTACTGTGCATTTTTTGTGAATTCATTCAATTTTTGTGTCGTTTCTTCTTTTCTTCGTTTACGAATATGGGTGTACACATCGCGGGTCATTTGTATGGACGTATGACCCAAAAGTTCCTGTGCATCCTTCTCGTTTACCCCGGCCTCAAACAAAATTGTGGCGTATCCGTGCCGCAGCTGATGGGGTGTAATTCGCGGAACGATCTTAGCGTGCGAGTGGCTCTCATGGTCAGTATATATGTGTTCTTCGTATTCCCCAATGGTTTTGCAGTACTGATTCCACGCCCCCCGAAATTCTGACAAAGACATCATACCATCTTTTCCGGGGAATATCAAATCGCTCGGCTTTCCTTTTTTCAGTTTCTCGGCAAGCACATCAAGCAGCGGGATCTCTCGCATTCCGGCAGCGGATTTTGTTCCCTTGATGCTCGCCTTGTTTCCCTCATGATAAGCAGATTTTTTGATATAGATTTTTTTGTTATCCCAGTCGATATCCTCATACTTTAGTGCTATAAGCTCGCCACGGCGACATCCGGTATAAAGTATCATATACGGGATCATTCCGCCCGGAAGATTGTAATTTTGCTTTACAAGATCAAGTTGCTCATCTGATGGTAATTCCCGAATAGTCCTTGGCAGATTTTTAGGAGCGCGAATATATTGCGCCGGGTTCGACGAGATATGCCCCTGGATGACCGCGTATTTAAAAATAAGATTCAACACCAGCAAATGATTCCGAACTGTTTTAAGGGCAAAGGATTTCGCGGACAGCTTCGACACATAATTTTCAACACTTCCCGGAGTGATGGATTTTATTTCCCTATCTCCAAATTCATCCATAGCCCGCGATAGCGGCTTTTCATATCCTACTTGTGTGTTATATTCAAGTTTTTTAAAGTGCTCCTCCTTCCATTCTTCGGCCACCTCTTTGAATAGCGGGCCGCGTTCCTTTATGCCCTGGAATTCTGCGATCTTACGGTTGACCTCTTTTTCGGTTTTGGCGCGAAAGGGGACGCGTTTGCCGTCTATGGTGAGCACTTTTTCATATAGCCCATCCGGGCGGCGATACATCTTGTCTTTTTTCTGCGGTGCGCCGCAATAGTTGCAGAATTTGGAGTCGTCCGGGATCTGCTTACGGCATTTTTTGCACTTCATGGTTAGATACTCCTCCATTTCTATCCACGCGATCCGTATGGAGCACGACAATTACCCTACATCATGTTGCGGGTAGCTAAATCAGGTTATGCACTACAGTTTGTGTCAATATGCATTAATAACAACTTATAGTTGTTAATTTATATATTTTACCACTTGAAGTTGTGAGTTCAGTCTGTTAAACTTTAAAACACAGAACGTATGTTCTATCTCCACAAATCAGCCCCGGTCAGGAGGATGCCATGCAAAATTTACCAATGAAATCAAATAATGGAAAGTGCTATAATGGTAGGGTCGACGAGGCGGACGGGCAGCGTCCCGGAAAAGAGGCAGGAACATGCGACGGTGTTGAACAACAACGAGAATTGGCTTTTACAAAGCTAGTCTTGCTGACAGAAAAACAGTTGGACTTTTTTATTCTTTCGGTGAAAGAAGAGCAGCATCTAGGAGTTTTAGCACCCTTTCAAGTTGAACCTGATCCAGTCCAGCGATCCAGCGAGCAAGCATTAGCTTTGTAGGGTCAGTACTTAACGAATTCCAAAGCCCATCATCGGAAACGGTGGTGGGCTTTTCATCGTTCCATTCCATAATAAACGATGGCGAAACCTGTAATGCTTTTGCCAATAACGCAATTTTGTCTCGCCGCATATTTTCGATATCTCCAGTTTCCCATTTTCTGACGGTACTTTTCCCAACTCCTACAATTTTCCCAACATCTTCAAGCGTTAACCCCAGTTCCAATCGCCTATCTTTTAATTTTTTGTTGATTCCCATCTTTACCACTCCTTGTATCGGATTATAGCATTCCAGTGTCTTTTATGCAACAATTTTTGAAAAAATAATTCAAAAAGTGTCGAAAAAGACTTGACAGCAGTTTTACAGATAGATATAATGAAAGTGTCCTAAACGACACGTAGAATGGAGGTGGTTACATGAACTCAAATGCTCTGAGGGCGCAAATGGCTTTGAAGGGTATAAAAACTAAAGATTTGTGCGGGGCGATTGGAATTAGTAAATCCGCATTCGCAAGAAAGATGTCTGGATCAAGCGATTTTACCAGAAAAGAAATTCAGCTGATTATAGAATGTTTGGACATTGATGATCCGATGTCTGTTTTTTTTAACGAAAAAGTGTCTTAAAAGACACTTAAAAAGAAACCACCCCGAAGGGCGGCTAAGAAGTAGGTGAAACATGACACGAAAAGAATTTTTTTCAGGCTGTAGAGAGACATGGAAAAAGGCGAATATATTTCAAAAGTTGACTTTGTGGTTTTCACTTTTGGCGCTCATTGTTTCCAGTATAGCGCGATACAGGATTGGATGAACGCGGAAATTGCGATAATCAGCGCCAGAAAATCAATCCATTTATCACGCACATATCGTAAAAAATCCTCGATCTTATATCTTTTTCGGTTTACCCCAAAGTGGGAAAGTCGAACAACTCTAGGTGCGCCCAGATCCGTGCGCTCGATTTCTACGTATTCTCTGCTCTCAAGAAATTTTATTGCAAGAATAAATGTCTGTTCTTCAAACTCATCGGGAATTCCATTCCCAAAATGCCAAAACTTATTCTCTTGGTTTTCCAAAAAGCGGAGAACCCGCTTGCTTGTTTTATCCAATTCATCACACCCTTTAGTGACATTCTATCATGCGCGGACATTTAGGACAATCAAGAATAATAGCCGCCCTTTAGGGCGGCAGAAAGGAGAAAATACGATGGATGAAACACGAAAGGCAATGCTTTTAGACACATTTGCGAATGTTAACCGGCTTACCGAAGCAATTGAAGCGGAGTTCCGATCTGTAAGCAATATAGAAGGCAGGAAAGCAGCAGCTGAGATATTGCCTCAACTGCTGCAAGCATACCGACTTAAGGTCGATCTTTTAGGTGAGTTAGAAGGTATTCTTTAGCCCAGATATCAGGATGTAGTTTTCCTTTAAAACCGGTTCGATCTTTTCAAACTCCATAACTCTGAAAAGATCATCTTGTTCTCTGAGCTTGTAGAGTTTCTTTTCCACTTCCTCATATTCAGCGTTTGGGCACTGAGACGAATAGACAACGGTAAACATTGGCGCAAAAAGAACGTAAGCAAAAGATGTGTTGGTTGCAGGCCGTTCGCTGCCTAAAACGCGAGCTCCCCAATAAGGGGCATGTGATATGCAGACGCGAATATCTGTTACACCATTACTTGTACAATTGGACAAGAAGACCGCAAAATCCCGGAAACTATCCACCTTTATAATCATTGAGATCACCTCCTTTCAGGTAAATATTACCACGGAATAGGAGGACAAGCAACAGAAAGGCCGCCCATCAGGGGCAGAAAGGAGAAGGTAAATGAACTGTAATGTATCTTTTAAAATCGACGGGCTGGACGAGCTCGCCGATCTGCTTGAGGAAAACAAGAGAATAGTAGATCGGCTCGAAAAAAACATGACGGCCATCGGGTGCAACCAATGAAGTTTAGAAAATTCCTATCGATATTTTGGGGGACACTCGCCTGCGTGATTTGGATTTTTGACTTACCAATGAGTAACCAACAAGTCCTTTTAATGTCGATGTGGGGAACAGCTACGCTTCTGGTGGCCATGAACATAAGAGACTAAGCCACCTGTCAGGGCAGAAAGGAGTTAATTACATGCCACTCGAAAAACCAGCATACCGAGACAACCTCGAACGCCTGAACGAAGCGTTCCCGGATCGTGAATGCCTCAAACTAAAAGAAGTTGCAAGGTTTTTAGGCAGGGACGAAAAAACCGTCAAGCGATATCTGGGCAGCCTGTTTAAAAAAGGAATCGGGGTCACAAAGGCGACGCTCGCCCGTGAATTATCCTAACGGACAAGCACCCCAAAAGAAAAAGGATGGTGAAAGTGAACTACCTAAAAAAACTACGCGGACAGCGCCCACAAAGAGAACTTGCCCGCACCCTGAAAATTCGCGTCCCGGACTACTCCCGATACGAAACCGGCAAAGCGAACCCCACGCCGGAGCAGATGAAGGATCTATGCGAATATCACTGCTGCAACGTCGGAACGCTCTATGACCGTGAAGATTGGGACTATGACCTTATCGACCCCGTAAAGCCCCGCGAGACGCGCAGAAGCGGGAAGGGGACAGGGATATTAAAATTCTCCGTGCGGCTCACAGAGGGGCTTGCAAACCGGATTCAGGAGCAATGCAAGGCTTTGGAAGTTACACAGGCGCAATACCTGAAACGCTGTGCTGACCTGATGGACAAGGAGTTGATCTCACATGAAGCTCTGCGACCATTACAAGAATGAATACTCCTGTCTGACCTGTCCATATCCGGCAGATGCGCTACCTTGTGAAGAAAACGAACGCAGGATACAGAGCGAGCGGGATCGGCAATCCCGGAAAAGGCATTGGGAGGATCGGACGGAATACCATCGCAAATATTACGCGGCACACCGGGAAGAAGTGATTCGTAAAAACCGGGAGCGGCGGCAGAAAAGGAGGGGACAAGCATGACGGCGGACGGATTGTTTTGGATGATGCTTTTCGCGGCGTGGTGTCTGTATCTGGCAGTCAGCGCGGCGATTATGGAGAGCCTGATACCGTGGATAAAAAAGAAACGCCCTGCGAGGCTGGCACCTCAACAGAGCGGCATAGAAAACTATTGCAATTACAAGGTAACACGAAAGGCGGGCGAAGTCAAGTGCAGGAAAACGGAATGCTGATCGGCGCGGACAGGTACGATGTACAATTGCGGGAACCGAAAATGACGAAATGCGCCCGCTGCGGGGAAGATGTGCCGGAATATGAAACGGTCGAGATCGGCAAGGCTACCGTCTGCCGGGACTGCATAGCCGACTACTGCGACGGCCTTTACCCGGAGTATGGACAGCTCTACCTGAACGAAAATGCGAAACACTACATAGAAAGCGAGAACATCCCGCTTGACAGCGACGACCTTTATCTGAACTGGTGGTTTCACAATCTCGAACGCGCTGACCGGCTGCGGGTCTTGCAGGGGATATACCTTTTGGAATCCGCGTCGGTCGGCGGCGAAGCATTGAAGGAATGGGAAAAAGCCTTTGTCACACAGTCGGATGACTGGATCGATTTTGTAAAGGAGCATGCTTAATGGAAGGCAAAATTTATGCCGCGATGTGCGCGGCCATGAACAGCGTCGGAGCGATTGGAAAGAACGACCGCAATAGTCAACAGGGCTTCATGTATCGCGGGATCGACGCGGTTTACAACGCACTACAGCCAGTCTTAATTGAGCACAAGATTTTCGTTGTCCCGGAAGTGCTCGAACAGACGCGGGAGGAACGGCAGACCAAAAGCGGCGGAAGCCTGATTTACTCAATCCTAAAAGTGAAGTTCACATTCTATGCGGAGGACGGCTCGAATGTGTCGGCGGTGGTTATCGGGGAAGGGATGGACAGCGGGGACAAGGCGAGCAATAAAGCCATGTCGGCGGCGTTCAAATACGCATGTTTTGAAGCGTTCTGCATCCCAACGGATGAAATGCGCGACCCGGACGCGGAAACCCCCGAAAGCATTACTCCAAAGCCCCGCAACGCCCCGGAAGATGATTTTCTGAAATGCGCGGAGTGCGGCTCAAAGATTTCGGTATCCGTGCACGACTTCTCGGTAAAGGCCTATAAGCGTCCGCTCTGCATGGAATGTCAGAAGAGGTTTAAGGATGACAGAGGTTAAATTTCGGTCGGCAAAGATCGAGTACATAGACGGGTACTGGCTTTGTTTGAAGCTGGAGAAGGAGAGTCTTGGAGCCGCACGGCGCTTCCTCTTCAATATGAAGGATCGCCTACACATTGCGGAACTGAAAATGTTTCGTCAACGGCGTTCGCTGGATGCCAACGCTTACTGCTGGGTGCTGTTGGAAAGTTTGGCTCAGGCAGTTGGAAGCGACAAGGATTCACTGTATCTGGAAATGATCGAGCGATATGGTGTATTTTTGCACGCGATCGTTCCACCAAAAGCAGTGGAGATTTTGCGCCGCGATTATCGGAAGATCCGGGAATTGGGGCCGGTGACGGTCAACGGAAAACCGGGGATGCAGTGTCAATGCTATGAAGGGTCAAGCAGATATGATACCGCTCAGATGTCCCGATTTCTGGATGGGATTGTACAAGAATGCAAGGATCTGGACATTGAAACGGCGACGCCGGACGAACTGGCCCGGATGAAACGGGAGTGGAACCAATGAGCAGGATGTCTAAAGCATGTGATATCCCGCCAAAGGTCAAAGCCATTGTTTGGGAGCGTGACGGGGGCTGCTGCATTTTGTGCGGCAACCCGCACGCGGCCCCGAATGCGCATTTCATCCCGCGCTCGCATGGCGGGCTGGGAGTGCCTGAGAATGTCGTCACGCTCTGTTTGAAATGTCATACCAGATACGACCAGAGCGGGCAGAGAAAGCCATTGCAAGCGCGAATCCGTCAATATCTGATGGAACAGTACCCGGAATGGAACGAAGAAAAATTGATATACAGGAAGTGGGACTATGTTAAATAAAGCAATCCTTATGGGCCGCCTTGTGGCCGACCCAGAGCTGCGTCAAACGCCGAACGGCGTTTCGGTGTGCGCCTTCCGTATAGCGGTTGACCGCGCCTACTCAGGCAAAGAAAAACAGGCCGATTTCATTGACATCGTTGCGTGGCGGCAGAACGCGGAGTTCGTCTCAAAATACTTCGCCAAAGGCAAAATGATGATTGTCGAGGGTTCGATCCAGACGCGAAAGTATGAGGACAGAAACGGAAACAAGCGCACGGCGGTTGAAGTCGTGGCCGACAATGTCCAGTTCGGGGAGCCGAAGGGCAGCGGCGAAAAGCCCGGCATTGATATCCGCTATGAGGAACCGGAACAAGGCAATGTGAATGCAGATGGTGATTTCTCCGAAATGGCAGCGGGTGATTCTGACGACTTTCCGTTTTAAGGCGGTGGCCCCATGAACTACATGACCGAGATAAAAGCATTTTATGATCTGCTCGAAACAAATCCGCTGCCCTCACCCGCCATCGCCGTATGGCACGCATTGATGCACATAGCGAATAAAACGGGTTGGCAGCAAGAGTTTGCGGTAGCGGTATCGGTGCTCGAAGTCAAGACGGGGCTGAATGCCAAAGCGATAGAACGTGCTCGAAACAGGCTTGCGCAGGACGGGATAATCAGTTGGAAATCCCGGCGCGGGAATCAGTCTGCGATTTATACGCTGCATTCCCTGTGCGACAAAATGTGCTATGAAAATGTCGCACAACCTGTCGCACAAAGTGTCCCACAATATGTCGCACAACCTGTCGCACAAAGTGTCGCTATTAATAAAACAAAACAAGACAAAACAAAACAGATAAGCGCTAAAGCGCCGCGCACGAAGTTTAAAAAACCCACGGTTGAAGAAATCCGGCTCTATTGTCAGGAGCGGAGAAACAGCGTGGACGCGCAAAGGTTCTTCGACTATTACGAGTCCAACGGATGGCATGTTGGTAAAAACCCCATGAAGGACTGGAAAGCATCCATCAGGACGTGGGAGCGGAACGGGGTTGCACAGCCAAAGCAGAACCCGTCAGCCAAAACCGGGGAATCGTCGCTGGACATGGATAAGCTGCACCGGATGCTGCATGGAGTGCCGGAATGAAGTACGTCATAGACCGTATCCCGCCGAGCAATAACCGGTACATAGGGCGAACGAACTTCCGGGAGTACCAGAAAGCCAAAAAAGAATGGGCCGAACTGATTTACTGGACGTGTATCCCGCGCCCGGAAAAGCCAATTTCCCGCGCGGTTGTGAAGCTGACCTATTTCTTCCCGACCAGAGGACGGCGCGACCCGGATAACTATTCCGGCAAGATGATCTTAGACGGGTTGACAGCGGCGGGAATCATAGAGGACGACAGTTTCGGGCACATCGAGCTTATTCTGCGCGGCGGATATGATAAAGAGCGCCCGCGAACAGAGATTGAGGTCATGCCGCAAGAAAGGAGATAAGACATGGCAAGAACCAAGAAATACGAAAGAACACCGGTAATTCTCCGAGCAGATGAAATCGTGAAAATGTTTTATCAGGGATATACCATCCCTATGCTGATAAAAAAAGTGAAGGAAAGCGAAATATCCTCCACGATTGCGGCAAAGCGCAAAGTCTATGAGACTTTGTACGAATACGACATGCGCAAAGGATGGGCGAAAGATGAAACGCCATAAACCGAAACCAAACCTTCCGGCGTAGCTAACCGGGGAGAGGGCGTGCGCACGCCTCCAAAGAAGGAGGCAAACATGGAAAACAAAGAAAAGATCATACTGGACTTATGCGGCGGAACGGGGAGCTGGAGCCGCCCATACAAAGAGGCGGGATACGATGTGAGACTGATCACCCTGCCGGAATACGATGTGCGTACATATGAGCCACCGGAGGGCGTGTATGGGATACTGGCCGCGCCGCCATGCACTGAATTCAGCCTCGCTAAAAACGGCAGCCACCGCAAGCGGGATTTGGCGGCGGGCATGGAGATTGTCGAAGCATGTCTGCGCATCATCTGGGGGTATCAGCAAGCCGAGAAGCTGCAATTCTGGGCGTTGGAAAACCCGGTCGGTCTGCTGCGAAGATTCTTGGGGGTGCCGCCGTACACGTTTTACCAATGGTGGTTCGGCGACTTGGGAATTAAACGCACGGATCTGTGGGGACAGTATCGGCTTCCCCGGCAGAAGGTGTTTGAGCGGCCTGATGACCCATATTTTGCAAAACAATACCGAAGCGGAAAGAAAAATCAATTCGCATGGGCGGCACCACAATGCCCGGAATGGGCGAAGGACTATATAGCGCGGCAGCCGGACAAGCGGGCGGCGCTGCGGGCGATCACACCGCCTGGATTCGCAAAGGCGTTTTTTGAGGCAAATAAATAGGAGGTCGAATCATGAAAAAAGAATTACCACGCATTTGTTACATACTCGGCGGGGAGGAAACGCCGCTGGAAATAGACGAAAAATTTGAGGTTAGATCAGAGGAAAGTTGTATTTTTGAAAACGCCTATGTGGACGAAAGCGGGGTTGTATACACGTCAGTCAGAAACACAATGAGCGGAGTCTATCTTTGTCAACTCATTCAAGGTAAGGTAAAAATCATCCGCCGCCCACGCTACACCGATCAGGATATCGCAATCATGCGCGGGAGAGTAGCGGAGGGCACACCGTGGGTTGCGCGTGATAAAGATGGATATCTGTATGCGTTCGAGAGAAAACCAGAATTACACGCGCTCGGAGCATGGTTCAGTGAAGATAATTGTTATTACACTATCGATGAAAATTTGCTGTTGTGGATAAACTTCGGCGAGTGCGTAGACCTGAGAGAGATATTACGGGAGGCGGATAAGGATGGATAAAAAGATACTCGATGTGACATGTGGATCTCGCACGATGTGGTTCGACAAGCACCATCCAGCTGCTATCTATTGCGATAAGCGCCGGGAGGAATATCGCAATCTTTGGAAAAACGCTGGGAATTGCGTCTTGAATATCCACCCGGATATCCTATGTGATTTTACGGCGCTCCCTTTCCCGGACAATTCGTTCGCCCTGGCCGTTTTTGATCCGCCCCACCTCACGGGGGCCAAAGAAACCGCGTGGCTGGTTAAAAAATACGGGAAGCTGGATGATAACTGGCCGCAGATGCTACATGATGGATTTGCCGAATGTATGCGGGTGCTGAAACCAGATGGGGTGTTGATCTTTAAGTGGTCAGAATACGACATCGCAGCAGAAAAAGTCTGGAAAGCAATTGGTCAGAAACCGCTATTTGGCCATCACAGCGGCAAGAAGTCCCAAACATTTTGGGGATGCTTTATGAAGCTCGAACCACCAAGGGAGGAGCACTGATGAAAGATTTAAAACCCTGCCCGTTCTGCGGCTCAGACGATATTAGAGCGTGTGCATATGAAATAAGTTCTGAATGTTACATCAAATGTTGGAATTGCGGGGCGAGAATAGATGCTGATATTCCGTGGGGAGATTCGGATATACAAGAGCACGATAACGCTTGCTTGAAAGCATTACGTAAACTTTGGAACAGGAGGAGCACCAATGGCTGAATACATAGAGCGGGAAGCGCTGTTTGGCGCAATAGGGCAGCGCCATGAGATTGACGGAAATCACCGGGCTGCGCAAATTTTAGAGTGTATTTTAGAGGCTCCTGCCGCCGATGTCGCGCCGGTAGTGCATGGTCAGTGGGAACCTTATCAGGTAGAGTGTGGAAACCCATTTTCCGGACGGGAAGGGATGCTGATAGATGTATTAAGATGTTCGAATTGTCACGCTTATTTTGACGCGGGTGAAGCGCTAAATTACTGTCCCAACTGCGGTTGTAAAATGTGGGAGGGAAAGGAAGATGAGAAACATGACAACCAATGAAGCAATCAAGTGGTTCGAAAATCGAAAGAGCGGCAGTACAATGCCCGGCGCAAGGATGGTTTTTGATATGGCACTCGAAGCCCTGCGCGAGAAAGCCGACCGCGAGAATCCGGAGCCGCTGACGCTGGAGGAACTGCGGCAGATGGACGGGGAACCTGTGTGGGCTGAATTTGATAAAAAACCAAATTGGAAGGGTTATCGCCTTGTAAAATGGGACGATCAAATAAACGCCGTCCGCCTTTGGGACAATTTGGGTGCATGGTATGACGCACGGAACGGCTACGGCGGAACATGGCGAACCTACCGCGAGAAACCAAAGGAGGAATGACTTCTGGAACGACTAACTATCAGCAAGAATCCCATGTGTGAGGTTGAATATTGTAATCACGAAAACTGTATGTCCTGCTGGGGGATGAAGGCAACTAAAAAACTGGCCTACTACGAGGACATCGGCACAGTGGAAGAATTCGCCGCGCTGAAAAAGGCCCATGACGACGGGCGGTTGGTAGAGTTGCCAATAATCGCTATGATAGAGCAAACACTCGAAAATGGCAAATTTAAAAACAGCGCGAAAGCGCGAGCGTATAATGGCCGATACGCCGTAGTTTATATTGACAAAAGCAAATGGTCAACACCTCTAATAGATATCTGCGGCAGTACCCCATACCGGATCGACGAAGCGGTTGACAGAATGGCCGCGCTGAAGGAAAAGGAGACTGGAACCGATGTATACCAGCAAGACGATTGAGGAGTTTCTATCCTTTCTCCGGGACAGCGCTCAGATTTATCACATCCGGCGAGCAGAACAGGAGGAACAGGAGAAAATTACCCAAGACATCCTACACTCATTAGAGCTGGACAACCTCAATTATCGGGATACCGCAAAAGCCGCCATAAGGCTCCGGGAAGCCCGCCAGAAGCGCAGGGAAGCCAAAGACGCGGCGGAAGAACTAGCGCCTATAGAGCAATATGTCAGAAATAATCAACCTGAAATAAAGGCCTTGGAGCGGCTCCTTGGAGATGTGCGCAAGGTGGAACGCAAACACGAAAACAGAATTTATATACCGAAATCGCAAAAGGAGGACAAATGATGAAAAGAGTTCTTATCGTTTTACTCGCATTAGTTATGATTATTCTTGTGGGATGCGGAACCGAAGCGGAAAGGGTTTCATATAATCTATCCCAACAAGCGGATAATTTCAACGATATTCGTCAGGTTACGGTTATCAACTGTCTACAAGGGGACGTTCTTTTCCAGATGACCGGTAAATTGTCTATTACAGCGGATGCCGCTGACAACCAGTTGGAAATTGTTGTAGAGGACGAGAACGGCGAATACAAGAAACACTTTATCGGCCTTAGTGATAACGTTACTTATGTAGTCGAAGATATCACAACCGGAGGTGTAGACCGTTACAAATATACTCTTAACTTTAACCCCAAAATGTGGCTCCCCGTTGGAATCGAAACAATCGACTAGTTAAGGAGGCTACCCATGATTAATGCAACATCCGATGTGCTCTTTGCCCTCTCCTGTTTTATCCTCGTTGGTTTTGCTTTTACGGTCGGCAGGATGATCGCGGAGTTGTTGCTCGGAGGATTATTCAGCCGCCGGAAAACAGACGAGGACAAGCCGTGATTTACCCATGCGATACCTGTAAAAAGAGAATATGCCCCATTTATCACAACAGAGAGTACGAGTTGAGGAGTTGTGCCGATTGGAGAGAGTGGTTTATACAGGAGTGGGGCAGCATACAGCAAGCGGCCATTAGTACCAACAAAGATGTAACTTGCAATTTAGAGGGATATATGCTATAATGAAAGTAGTAGATAAAAAGAAACTATTGACCGGCGACCTTGTGCAAGAAATTGAGAATATTGTCTTGCGGGGCAATGTGGCGGAGGTCAAAAGGCTCAAACATGAAGTCGTTGTGTTTGAGAAAATATCAGAAAGAAAAATATCGGCTCCCGTAGAGTCTCGGGAGTAACAGCCAGAGTGGGCTATGAGCAGAAATGCTTGTAGTCCACTTTTTTATTTTACTTATGAAAAATCTCGAAGAACTGAAAATCGAATATCTCAACCAATTAGAGCCCATCAGGAAGCGCCGGGAGACTTTGCAAACGGGCTTGAAAGGCTTATGTGGGAAAGAACGCGACGAACTGGAAAAGCGCATTAAAGGGCTTTATCGCTCGGAACAGAGCCTGTTATACAGTTTGTCGCAGATCCAGGCGAGCATTGACGGAAAGACAAAGTGTTGATATGCCGCAAAGGGTGCATGAACCGGATGCGGTACAGTGAACGTGTTGCAGAAACTTGCGAAGCCTGCGGCCAAACCGCGACCGGACGGGATATTAAGGACGGTAACAGCCGGAAAGACGGCAACACGCGGGGAACAGTAGCCCAGCAGCACAAATGAGCGCGGTAGCGTTTGTGTTGTGCCGTAGCTCGTACCTACGGCCCCGCTCCACCCGCATACATTTGCAGCCTCCTTTCACCCGCTGGCATACCGGGTAAAGTATGCCACCTTACCAAAAAGTGACCGAAAAACAAGAACAAATTATCATCAAACCCGCATAGAAAGCCAGTTTAGGGGCGGCCGAAAAAGAGAGGTTATTGTTTATGAAATACAAGAAAAAACCGGTCGAGATTGATGCCATTCGTTTTTATGATGATAGCAATACACAGACTGAACTGTCTGTTTTGGGATTAGACCCAGTAAGGGTTAACTATGCAGACAAGGATAACCCCAGGCTTGTGATTGATACCCTTGAAGGCACTATGTTTGCATCTGTAGGAGATTATATTATTCGAGGGGTCAAAGGTGAATTCTATCCATGCAAACCGGACGTTTTCGAATTGACTTATGAGGCAACGTCTGAATAAGGGCGGTGGCTATCATCGACCTGGAAACACTGGAACAAGAGCGGGTGCGTATCTTACGCGAGCGCATAGAGATCAATGAGCGCTTAATCCACAAGACCGGGAAGAAGCGCAGGGAGGCAAAAGCGGAGTTGAGGGATCTTAATGCACAGTATGAGGCGGTGTGCCGGGAGATAAAGAAAGCCAAAAAAATATAAGCGTGGTGGTGATGTGGCGAATGGTAAATATCAAGAGTGGCTAACGCCAGAAGGTTTGACAAAACTTGAAGGTTGGGCGCGGGACGGGTTGACCGATGAACAGATCGCAATAAATATCGGGATTTCTCGCTCTACATTGGGAGAATGGAAAAAGTCACACTCGGTCATTTCGGACACCCTAAAAAGGGGCAAGGAAATTGTTGACCGACAAGTGGAAAACGCCCTCCTGAAACGGGCGCTTGGATACGAATATACAGAGCAGAAAATAGAAATAGACGAAAGCGGTCGCAAAAAAGTATCGCAGACGATAAAGCAGGTAGTGCCCGATACGACCGCTCAAATCTTCTGGCTGAAGAATCGCAAACCTGAGCAGTGGCGCGATCGGCCCAATGCTTCCGATAAAGACGCGGGCGCATGGGAAGATCTCATAAGGGGAATGATGGATGAGGTATAGTGATAAGCAGGCCGAGCTGCTTCGGATGTTCAAGCAGGGACAGCTTCGGCGCATCAATATCCTGCATGGTTCCGTTCGCTCAGGCAAGACTTGGATATCTCTGGTGCTGTGGGCATTCTGGATTCTGTCCATGCCGCGAGACGGTTCCTACTTGATGGTAGCAAAGACCCTGACCAGTTTAAAACGAAACTGTCTCGACCTTCTAGAAACACTGGCGGGCCGTGAACACTTTACATATTCCTTGTCAGCAAAACAGGCAACGCTATTTGGCAGAACGGTTTATCTCGAGGGCGTAAACGACGCTCGGGCGGAGAGCAAGATTCGGGGCATGACCTTGGCCGGTGCCTACTGCGACGAGTTGACACTATTCACCGAGGATTTCTTCTCTATGCTGCTATCCCGATTATCTGACCCAGGAGCAAAACTTTTTGGGACAACAAACCCGGACACGCCGTTTCATTGGATCAAAGTCAAGTATATCGACCGGCAGGATGAGCTTGACATGCTGGTAATGCAATTTCTGATAGACGACAATCCATATCTTGACCCTGAGTATGTAGAACAGCTCAAAAAGGAATACACTGGAGTTTTCAACGATCGATTCATCAAGGGGCTTTGGGTAGTAGCGGAAGGCTTGATTTATCCGATGTTTGACCCGAAAAAGCATGTCGTCAAGGCGGAGGATAGGCCATATAAACAATATTACATATCTTGCGACTATGGAACCGCAAACCCAACAAGCATGGGTTTGTGGGGCGAATATGAAGGCATATGGTATAGAATCCGTGAACGCTATTGGGATGGCCGGACAAATGGGCAAAAGACCGACGAGGAACACTATTCAGACCTTGAACAGCTGGCGGGCGGGCTTCCGATACGCAAGGTTATCGTTGACCCTTCTGCCGCGAGCTTCATCGAGTGCATACGAAGACACAGACGTTTCAGGGTTCAACCGGCAAATAATGATGTAATCGACGGAATACGGGATGTCGGAACTTGCCTGTCACTTGAAAAGATAAAATTTAACGACTGCTGTGCAAATTCATTCGCGGAATTTTCTGTCTATGTATGGGATGACAAGGCCGTCTGCGATAAGCCGGTTAAAGATCATGACCACGCAATGGACGACATTAGGTATTTCGTCCACACGATTGTAATGTCTCAACCGGGAATCCGCGTACTAAAGCCGAAGGAGGGATAGCTTGGAATTAGAAGTCATTAAAAAGCTGATAAAGGATAAGGTAGGCGGTCATTCGGCTTATATCTCCGATGCAAACATTGCGGATCTTTACTATGATACCAACAACGACATAGAGAGAAGTAGGTTGGAGGAATCTTCTGACA
Organism: Anaerotruncus rubiinfantis; assembly: GCF_900078395.1. Taxonomy (NCBI): domain Bacteria; kingdom Bacillati; phylum Bacillota; class Clostridia; order Eubacteriales; family Oscillospiraceae; genus Anaerotruncus; species Anaerotruncus rubiinfantis. The sequence continues at coordinate 441,000 of NZ_FKLA01000008.1, forward strand.
GCAAAAGCCCTCTGCGTACAGCGGATAACCGAGTATCGCACAACTTTTATCAAATACTCGTCGATCAAACTGCGGCATATATGTTCACCTATCCTCCGACCTTTGATACGGGAAATAAGCCGCTAAATAAAAAAATTATGGAGATTTTGGGGGATAAGTATCAGAAGATCTGCAAGGATCTTTCTATTGATGCCAGTAACCATAAGACTGCATGGCTGCACGTTTGGAAGGACAGCGAGAACCGATTCCGATATGCGATAATTGATGGGCGCGAAGTGATCCCGCTCTATTCGGGTTCCATCGACCACGAATTGATCGCAGTGTTGCGCAAGTACCTGCAAACAGACGATCAAGGCAAGGTGTGGTGTGTTTACGAATATTGGACAGACAAGGACGCATCGGCATATCGTTGCTATGGCGGAGATATTAATGCGCTGGAAGCTTACCAGATGTTTTCGGCCTTAGATGTCGACACACAGGCGCATCAAGCATCTGAAATCATGCCCCATGATTGGGGCGTTGTACCGTTCGTCGAATTTGCCAACAACAATAAGCGGCAGAACGATCTAAAAAACGTCAAAAAGCTAATCGACGTTTACGACAAGGTGCTTTCTGGCTATATCAACGATATCGAGGATATTCAACAGGTTATCTTTTTGCTCGAAGGCTACGGCGGAACGGATCTGGATGAATTTCTGGGGCAGCTCAGAAAATATAAAGTGGTCGATATGCAGAACCGACCGGATCAAAGGGCCGGAATGTCTACTTTGTCCATTGAAATCCCGGTGGAAGCCCGCAACAAGCTGGCAGAGATCGTTGAAAAGAATATCTATCGACTGGGGCAGGGCGTTGACATTAACCCGGACAAACTTGGACAGGCAAAGGGCGTTGTAATTGATCACCTATATGGATTCCTAGAGCTGAAAGCAGGGCTAAAAGAAACAGAATTCCGCCTTGGGTTCGGTAAGTTGGTTCGGATGATCCTAAAATATTTGGGGGAAAACACAGAAACTCCAATTACGCAGACGTGGCAGCGTAACAAAATCCGAGATGATCTGGAGCTGTCACAAATCATTGCGAATCTCGCCGCAGTAACCTCGCGGCAGAACATAGCCAAAGCAAACCCGCTGGTGGAAGATTGGGAGGAGGAGCTCTCGCTTCGAGCCGACGAAGCGGAGGAGGATATGCGACGATTTGAAACACCCGACCTGCCGCCGAAGGACGGCAATGACGCATGAAGTCGCGGGACTACTGGCAGGAACGCACACAGGCCCGATATTTGACCGCAGAGGCCGATATCTTCACAGCAAAGAAAACCCTTGTGCGGTCGTTTGAGCGGGCGCGGCGCGACTTGCAAAGTCAGATTGACGCATTCTACGGACGGTACGCAAGAAACAATAAGCTGTCGCTGGCAGATGCGCAGAAAGCCTTGTCGCTGGCGGAGTTGCGGGACTTTAAAGACGATCTGGAGTCCTTCCGAAAGCTCGCAATTGACAGCATGAGCACCTTTAACCTGGAGTTGGACAACCTGTCGGTCAAAGCGCGGATCACCCGCTTGCAGGCGCTAAAATGCCAAGTGGACGCGGTGATTGAAAAGCTGTACATAGACCAGCGGGGCCAGATTGCGACCATAGGCGCAGAAATCTACACCGACCAATACCACCGGACGCTGTTTGATATCGACCGCTACACTGGCTTTCATCAGGAGTTTGCGCAGATATCCGACGAGACGATCAAGCGACTGCTGGATTATCCATTCGATGGCTTGATGTTTTCCACCCGCCTGTGGCGGCAGTCGGAGGATTTGAAACCGCAGATTCAACAGCTCATCAACCAGATGTTGATTACCGGCAAACCGCCACAGGACTACGCGGAGGAACTCGCAAAGCGGTTCTCGGTCAAACGGAGCGAGGCATATCGGCTACTTTATACCGAATCTGCGTTCATGGCGAACCAGGCGCACACCGACGCATACCGTGCGGATGGGATCGAGCGATATATCTTCGACGCAACACTGGATGGGACGACCTGCCCGGAATGCGGGGCGCTCGATAGCAAGGATTTTGCTTTAAAGGATTTAAAAGTCGGGATCAACGCGCCGCCTATGCACCCATACTGCCGATGTGTCAAGATTCCAATGATTGAGGGTGTGGAATATGACGGCACCCGGTTTGCACGGGATGCGGATGGAAATTCGATAGAAGTTCCGGCCAACATGACCTACGCACAATGGAAAAAGCAATATATTGACGCAGAAAAGGCAGGTGGTATAATTAATGCAAAAGAGAAGTATAGCGGAATAACACGGGATGAGAACCGATTGATTCGCGGGAAAAAAGAAACTGCTATTGTCTACGGGCCTGACGGTTCGACGCTTCTCGTTAAAAAGGGCGGTGAGAGATCCGTTCGCTTTACCGCTCGAGAAGTTGGGATGATGAGGGGCGGGATTCTAACACATAACCACCCAGAGGACACAACCTTTTCCCCTGCCGATATCAATATGCTGCGTGGATCGGGGTTGGCGGAAATTCGCGCCGTAACCAGTGGGGGCGTTTACCGCCTTAAACAGCCCACACGTTGGGATAGTGCTTTTAATACCCGAACAAAAATTGAGGCCGAATACACAAAGTTAGAGGAACTGATTGAACCTAAGGTGTGGGCACGATGCGAAGCGGGAGAAATAACACTGGCAGAATACAACCAAATCTATCAGCACCAAATTTTATTACAGCTTGCGGAACAATTTGGGCTTGACTATGCTTTTGAGGTAAAATGATATGGGAGAAAATCGGATTGTAAAGATCAGTGAAGTGGATAGCTTCGAGGACTATCCGGAAGATACCGTCTTTGAACTGGATGAAGATGGCGGAAAACATCGACCGGAACGCAAACTGCCGGAACCACCGCCAAAACGCGAGGTGGAATAATGCTAAAGCCATATAAATGCCGCCAGTGCGGAAGGCTGCTCTTTGAAGCAGAGTTGAGAGACGGCGAAATCGTAAAGATTTGCCCAAAGTGCAAGACGCGAAACATATTCAAGGCTGATCCAAAGAAAACTGCATAACGTAGCGCACCCAGCGTGCCAGTAGATGTAAGTCTATTGGCACGCTTTTTATTTTACAAAAATTGTCCGGCCCGACGACATGAAAACTACGGGCGGCCCAGTGATGCGACCACTTGAAAAAGCATAGCCGGAATGGAGGAATTATGAAAACAGAGGAATTGCTTGCGCTCGGCCTGACCGAAGAACAGGTGACTAAGGTACTGACCATTAACAGCAAGGATATCGAAAAGTTCAAAAACACAAACGACTCGATGAAAACCGAGCTGGCGGGTCTGCACGATCAGCTCAAAACCGCCAACGAAACCATTGAAGGGTTTAAAAAGCTGGATGTCGATGGAATAAAAAAGGCGGCGCAGGAGTGGAAGGACAAGCACGCCGCCGATACAGCGGCCCTTACAGAAAAGCTCAAGCAGCAGAGCCGTGACGCGGCGATTCGCCTTGCTGTAGCTCACGAGAACGTGCACGACGATGCTCTGACGGTAGCGGCGCTCGACCTTAATAAGATCACCGTAGCGGACGACGGGACGATTACCGGCCTGTCAGATCAATTGACGGCGCTCCGGGAATCCAAGCCGTTCCTGTTTAAAACCGGGGAAATGAAACACGAATATACACCAAATGGCGGGAATCCTCCTCAGGCAGACCTTGATAAGATGTCAGATGCGGAGTGGTTCGCCGTACATAGCCAGAAAAACTAAAGGAGAGATATCATGGCAAATCAGTTCATCAGCATCATTGAGCTCGCGCGTCAGTCCCTGATGCGCCTCCAGGAAAATCTTGTATTCCCGAACCTAATTTACAAGGACTATTCGCATGATTTCCAGATGGGAAAAGGTGCGAAAGTGCAGGTTAGAAAACCGGTCGTACTAGAGGCAAAAAGTTTTAATGCCTCCACTGGAATTGAGACACAGGATGTCAAAGAACAGAGTGTGGAAGTCGAGCTGAACGAGATCGCAACAGTCGACATTGAGGTCGGCGCACTGGAAGGCGCGGTCAGTTTTGACGATGTGAACCGGCTGTTCGTTATCCCTGCCGCAAACGCTCTGGCTGAGAAGATCAACAGCGACGGCCTTTATCTTTATAAGGACATTCCGTATATCGGCGGCACCGCAGGAACCACGCCGGACGACCTGACTGACCTTTCGGAAGTCCGACGCATTCTCAACGAAAACAAGGTTCCTATCTCTGGCCGATGCGCCGTATGGGACACTGAGGCCGATGCAAAATTTACCACAATCCCGGCGATTGTCAACGCGGAGAAATCCGGCACCACTGCTGCGCTGCGCGAGGGCTCCATCGGTCGCATCTTTGGCCTTGACAATTACATGGCACAGGGCGTTAAGAAACACGCCAAAGGCACCTTGTCCGCAGAAGTCAAGCCGAAATCGGCAACCAATGCAGGAGCAACCTCGCTTACACTGTCCGCAGCTACCGTAACCGGTACGCTTGTCAAGGGCGACGTGCTTACCATCCTGAATGATCACTATGTGGTTACCGAGGATGCAACCGCCGCATCTAACGAGATCACGGTCAATATTTATCCGGCACTGAAAAAGAATGTAACGACCGCAACTGTCGTTGCTGTAGCAGGGAATCATACCGCAAACCTTGCCTTTAACCCGCAGGCATTTGCATTTGTCACCCGCCCGCTGGTTAAGCCCTCCGGCGTAGAAAGCTATGTGGTTAACTTTAACGGCATGTCTCTGCGCGTGACGAAGGGATATGACATGAAGTACAAGAAAGAAATGCTCTCTATGGACATCCTGTATGGTTACAAGACCATGTACCCGGAACTGGCTGTCCGCTATATGGGCTAATGTTTACGGCGGCGGATGTCGTCAAGCGTCTACAGCTGGACGGGGTAATCCCGTCCAGCGCACCGGACGCAAAGACGCTGGCCCAGATTGACGACATGGCCGAGAAGGCCATGAACTATATCCACTCTGACGGCATCCCGGATGGCCTGTTTCGGGCGTTCTGCAAACTCTGCGCCGCTTACATCTCCAACTGTGATGCTGGATCAGCCGGAACGGGAGAGGTCAAGAGTATATCCGAAGGAGACACCACCGTCACCTTTGCAACCTCGACAGAAACGGCGGCGATGGGTGCGGACGGGATCATCTCGCAGTATGCAAGCGACCTGAACCGATACCGGAGCGTTTATTTCAGAAAGGCGGATGTGCCGTGGGCTTTTCAGCAAATGTGATATTGCGCGGAAAATCCGCCCTTGCAATCCTCCGGGATGACCACGCGAAGGTGATGCGGCTTGACCCTTATGGGGAATCAATTGATGCGGATACCGTGATATACGATTCCCTGCCATGCCATTTGTCCCAAACCACATTTCCGGTATCGGAAGGCGAGGACACCGCGTCGCAGACCACAACGGTATTTACCCTATTCGTGGACGACGGCGCGGACATCCGACAGGGCGACGAAATCACCGTCACCCACAAAGGGCAGGTATTCACAGGCACGGCAGGACTTCCGCTTCGGGGGACGTTCAGCCTGTCCGTGAAACTGGAAAGCGTGAGGATATCATGAGCGAGAATGCAAAAGCGCTGGCAGATTTCCGCAAGAAACTTGAAATGCTTCTGGGCGACTTCGACGAGAGCGCAAAGCGCGTCGTGGTTGCACAGGCTAATCACGGAATGGGTGTAACCATCAAGAATACACCGGTTGGGAAGTCTTATCCGGGGCATGTTGGCGGAACCCTTAAACGAGGGTGGAAGCGAAATAAATATCGAAGAATCGGGAACGCTCACGTTTCTGGGTACTCAAACAATGTTGAGTATGGTGTTTATGTGAATAACGGACATCGGACGGTCAATCAGAAGGGCGAGACTACCGGATGGGTGGAAGGCAGGTTCATGCTCGATAAGGGCGTGAACGAGGCCGACCGAAAGCTCCCGCAGCTATTTGATGCGGAGATTGCGCGTATAAAGCGGGAAACGGGATTCTGACATGAAAAGTAATGTGTTTACTGATTCCATCCTAAAAAAACGGGAAGCCGAAGGCAAACTGACCATTGCAGACAATGTGACCCTTGCGCTGGCTGACGCGCTGGCCGAGCTGTTCCCGGAGCTTCCAATCCATACTGGCCCGGTTCGGCAGGATGTCAGGCTCCCATGCTGGTTTGTGTCCTTTTATGAGATGGTCAATTCGCAAAAGCTGGACGACCTGACCGAATACGAATTCGGCTTTGATCTCGCTTATTGGCCGAAAAACAGGTCAAGCAACGCTGAGATAAACGCGGCACTCTACACGGCCTTACAGGGGCTTTACAGGCTTCAAAGCGATGGATGGGAATATACCGTCTACCGCAAGAACAGCGCGGTTACCGACCGCGTGGGGCATGTCACGGGCATTGTAAGGGCGTTTGAGCAAACCATACCGGATGACCCGATCATCCAGAAAGCAGAAAAGGAAGTGACAATATGATTGATAGAGTAATTCCCGGCGTGAGCGTGGAAACCATTGCCGGGGAACGGGAGGCGCAGCTTGGGACGCTGGGCGTTGTGGCAATGCCGCTGGAACTGAGTTGGGGCGCAACGGTTATCGAAATTGAGCGCGGCGACGACACCACTGCGAGTCTTGGCTACCGGCTTTCCGATCCGGCAATCAAGCTGGTGGGCGAAGTCATGAACTATGCCAACAAGCTGATTCTGTATCGGCTGACGGCAGGAACACAGGCGACGGGACCGCTCGCGTCCGGCATTACTGCAAAGGCAGTTTACGGCGGTATAGTGGGCAATAACATTAAAGTGGTGGTTGCAGCTTCAGGGGATAACTGGAGCGTCAAGACCTTCCTCGGCACCGTCGAGATGGACGAGCAGATTATTGCAGCGCCCGCTGACTTCAAGGCGAACGGTTTCATTCAGATTGAGGGAACCGGAACGCTGGCAGCGGCGACTGTCTCGCTCACTGGTGGGGCTGATGCGACGGCGGACGCGGACGATTACGATGTGTTCCTTGCGGAAATCCAGAAATACGACTATAACGTCATGGCTTACACCGGCACCGATTCAACCATTGCCAATGAGCTCATCGGTTTCATCGGAGAACAACGGGAATCCGGTACGATGGTGCAGCTTGTGCAGAGCGTGGTATCCGCAGACGATCCGGCAATCTATAAAAGCACCATCGGCGGGAAAACGCTGAATTACGACCTGACCGCCGCCGAAGCCTGCGCGACAATGGCGGGGATCATTGCAAAGTGTGGGATCGATAGCAGCGCGACACATTTTGACGGGGTGGAGGGCTGGATGGACGTTTCCACCCGGTTGACCATCGAGCAGCAGAAAACCAAAACCCGCGCGGGGGAACTCCTGTTCGTGCTCAAAAACGGCAAGGTGATCGTGCTCTACGACATCAACAGCTTGATTACATACACCGACCAGAAACCAAAGGATTTCCACAAAGGTCTGGTCATGCGGACGCTTGACAGCTACCAGACCGACTTACAGCTGTTGCTTGACCAGAAGGTGATCGGGAAGATCCGCAACGGTGTGGACGGCAGAAACCAGATTAAAGGCATGATTGCCAAAATGACCGTTGAGAATTATTTGAATCCGGGATATGTCGAAGGCTTTACCGCCGACGACATCACTGTGATTATGGGTTCAGATCGGGATTCGGTCAAGGCGACGGTTGGTATCCGCGTGGTTGACACGGTGGATAAGATTTATGTCACTGTGATTTCGCAGTAAAGGAGGGGATTAGATGGCTTTAGCAAGAACCAGGCGGCTCCGAGACATCCCGACCGGTCATGATGGGAATGCATATCTAACTGTTGATGGCAGGCGATATGACGCTTTTTTGATTTCCAAAATGAATATCGGGTTCGAGACAATTACTGATGAAAAGCGATTTCTAGAAGAACTGATGACACAGCACGCCGCACGCGGCGGCAACATTACCGGCAGTGTAACCTATTACAATTGCACAAGCGCGTTTGTAAAAGCTGTCGAGGCATGGAAAAACGGCGAGGCGGAATACCCAGACATTACAATTCAATCTTATTCAAAGGTTGCGGGCATCGGGAGACAGGAAATTTTGGCGACCGGCGTAATCCTGAAAAATATTGGCCTTCTCACGCTGGACGACGGCAGTGATACAGCTTCTACTTTCGATAGTGATCTGACCGCAGACGACTTCCAGACGATTGAATCTTTTAAGGAGTAAATCATGAAAAATCTTGACAGCTTTCTCCATCCGGAGCGAAAACCAAACATCAGATTTAAACTTTCGTCTTTTGCCGATGAATTTGAAATGCGCGTGCTGAGCGCCGAAGAAGACCGGAAAGTTCTTCGTAGTCTTGGCGATAAAAAGGATGCAACCGACGCACTTATCGCTTATGCAGCAGAGGCGCTTGTTGTGCCTGACCTGCGTGACGCTGAGTTTCAAAATGCCCTTGCTGAAAATGTCGGGCATCCAATTATGAATCCCGCTGACGCGCTGATAGCTATGACAACTAGCGCGGAACTTGCGCAGATAATCAGTGTGTACACGGACTATTCCGGTGTCGATGTCTCGTTTAGAGACGAAGTTGAAGAAGTAAAAAACTGATAGAGCAGGGCGAGGACGGATATTTTGTGTACGCTCACCTCGCCCTGCAAAACCACAATCTCCTGCCGCATGAATTTATGAGCTTACCTAGACGAGAACAGGTGTTTCTCGTGGCAAGCGACCTGGAAGCGGCTGAGCGTTTAAAAGAACAGCAAAAGAGGTGATGATTTGGCTCAAACTTTACAGGCTGTTTTCGCATTGAACGACCGCTATACAACGGTCATGACTAAGATCATCAACTCTACTGATACGGCAGAGAAAAAAGTCAAGGACATGGAGAAAGTCCTGGGCACATATAACAAACGTCTGGAGCAGACAAAGACATCGGCAGATATTGCGTCAGGAGGGATCGGTGGCCTTGCAACAAAGATTGGAGGGCTTGTATCTGCTGCATATCTGGGGAAAAAAGCACTCGAGGGCATGTTTGCGGCTGTTAATCTGTCCGCTATGCAGAAGGTGCAGGAAACCACGTTTCAGGCGCTTACACATAGCGAAAAGATTGGTTCAGGCCTCTATGACTATGTGAGCCGGTATGCCGAAGTGTCAGCTCTTGGCCGTGAAGATGTGGCACAGGGCGTGACGGCGGCGTTGACCGTGACGCGGGATATCAATCAGATTGAGCAGTTCATCAGGATGATTGAGCGTCTTTACGCGAAAGACCCCTCCAAGGGTGCGCAGCAGGCAGTTTTTTCTTTGAAAGAATTGCTTGCAGGAGACACAGTTTCCGCACGTGGGGTTTATGGGATTACCGGCATTAGTGGCGAAAGTATTCGCAGTATGATGGAGTCCGGGGATACACAGGGCGCACTTGACTATATTAGCTCCATCATGGATAAATTCGGCGCTACACAGGAAGTGGTGGACAAGAATTTCACCGGCCTTATCACCCAAACCAATATTTTTACCTCAAATCTCAAAACCGCAATTGGCGAAGCGGCGACTCCGGTCATGGAAAATCTCGCAGGTGTAATGCAACGCCTGAATGCTGAAATGCAAGCGGGGAAATATCAGCCGTTTATCAATGTCATGGTTAATGGCATGGAGATGATCGGGAACGGCCTTGCATGGGTGGCACAAAATGCGGATTGGTTGGTTCCTGCCATTGCCGGGGTTATGACTGCGCTTATTATTTATAACGGAGTCATGAAGATCGTGAAAGCCACGACTGAACTTCTGGCTATTTCCACAGGCATCCTTACAGGCCGGTGGATAAGCGCAGCGGCAGCGCTGGCGGCGTTTGCGGGGAGCGCTTACGTGGTTTCTGAATTGACGAAAGACATCGATATGGAAACCAAACAGAGCCTTGCGGACATAAAAAGCGGATTAAGTTCTGGGCTGGCTGGAACTGCTGACATAGATGCGCATATAACAAACAGCGACCCCATTAAAGTGACTGGCGAGGTAGAAATCGAACAGGAAAGCCTAAAATACATGATGGATTTCGCAGGTGCGCGTTTCCTCGCAATGTATTCCACCAGCATGATCCAGCCGCAGATGATTGTTGAAAACCAAACGATAAATCAGAATGCGGATTGGGACGAAGGATATCAACGGTTCGGCGACATGATTGCCGAGCAGAATGCTGCAATGCCGAAGGGGGCGTACACACCGACATGAGTTACCATGTTTATCTTGGAGGCTTAACTATATATGGATCAGAGACTGTCGGCGTGACGCTCGCCCGCCCCGTTACGGTTCATAATGGGATTGGGTCGGGAGAATTTCCAATTCCAGACGACAAAAAGCTCCGCGAATGGACGATCAAGGGGCAGTGGACGGAGCGCAACGATTACCGCCTGACAGGTTGGCAGGAAGCGCATGAGCTGCTGGATGAACTTATGGGCATGCTCAATTCAGACGATCCGGAACGGCTCGTTATTGCGAACGGCTATGACAAAACTTCGGTCTTAGCCTATCTGACAGACGTGACCATGAGCGAGAAATACGCGGGGGTCTATGACTTTACCATAAAGCTGACCGAGTACAAAAAAACAACCGTTCGGGCAACCGGTGTGCCGACCATTACAAGGCCGGGGAAGATACCGGAAATGCCGAGAACGGTTGTGTTTAATAACACCAGTGATGTTGCCGGGTTCGGTATGGGGCATGGGTCGGGATACGATAAGACGATGGCAGACTTTAAGCGGATGGAATACGGAGACAAGACGGAAAACACGCTCCTGGAGGATTCGCTTGTGAACTTTTATCAGTGGGATGGTGATTCCGGGGAGGTGAAAACCACTTCTAACCCAAACCAAGTTCCTATCAATACTCCTGTCAGAATTTATAAGTATGGGGATTTTAACAAATGGGTAAGCAATTCGTTTGACGCTATAAAAGGAGCCTATAACAATTGGCTGGAATCGTGGGACGAGAAGAACCGAAAAAAGAATCAGGTGGCAGGAAAGCAATAAAACGAATACTTTTCTGGACAAGTATCATTTCAATTTGAGTTTTCCTTCCGATATAACAATGATTCCAGCCTTTGACGTTTGAAATCGCAAATATAGATCGTCGAAAGTGGCGTTAGTAATATTAATTGAATTGATAATATTTTGTTCGGAATCGTAACTGTAAATACTTAAATCTTCCATGTCGAAATCATTTAATTGGGGAGCACGAATACAAACATCAACAGGGATGCCAAAACTGTCCGGCTGTGCAAATTTGATGATTAGAAGTTTATTGCAATAAAACTTTTCGAAAAACTCATAAAGATCTTTGACGTACTCGTCAATATAAATCGGAAGTAGGATATCGGTAGATGCCGCACTAGCTGCTTTAAGATCTACAGTTATACTACCCATCGTTTTAATCTCTCTAGGGGAGTCAATTTCCAACCTTGTCTCAAAGATTGCTCTTTTAGAACTAGGATAGTTTGTTGCATATCTCGACATTTCTTGAAGGGTAGTGGCTGCTATTTTTTCAAAATTTGTGTAATGGAGAGAAATGTCATATCCAGTATTAAGATCATTCAATTTTGATTGATCGGCTAATATTTCTCCGTTTTCAGAAAACCTTGATATATCTTTTGCGTTTTGGGCGTAAATTGGCAAACAAAGACTTGAGATTAATAGATAAATAACGACTAATTTGACAATTCTTTTCATAAAAACACCTCCTGCCTACATTCTAACACGGCAGGTAAAGATTTACAATAAAAAGAGCCGCCAAAAAGGCGGCCCAGAAGATATTGTATAACATTTCTTTTATTGCGCTTTTTTGTATAGGGGGATCTTGACTTCGATTTGTGCGTCCTCGGCCCAGTCCAGCAGGGTATTAACAGATGCGCGTGTGACTTTGGAATCCTCTTCCAAGTTTGAAAGCCGCTCGTCAATGGAATTGAGCCGTTCGCTTATTGGTTTCAATTTAGCATCCATCAAATCCGCAATGGCCTGCAAATCGCTTTTATCCAGCATATTCTTTCCCTCCCGTCCGGTGTGTCTGATTATACCATACCGGGGGGATTGCATCAAGAGAAATTATCAACAAAAGAGGTGATTGCCATACTGCTTGTAAACGGTGCAGACCTTTCGCAGATTGCGGAGAATGTGAAATACGTATCCTACTGGAACAATGGGCCGGGGACGCTGACATTCACCTGTCCGGCGAAGAAAGCAAAGCTATACGACCGTGGAACAGAGGTGGTGTTCACCTTTGGCAATGCGAATATCTTTTATGGGTGGCTGTTCAAAGCGTCCATGAGCCGGGATAAACTCGCCTACACTTGTCATGACCAGCTGCGCTACTTGAAAGCACAGGACACTCTGATCCGACAGGTTGAAACCCTTGATAGCTTTTTAAACCGTGTCGGCGCGACCTTTGGGGATAGAATCCGTCTGGGCAAAGTGGACGGTACCGAATACCCACTCCACAAATATCTGTTCGACAACAAAACCTATTTGGACATGCTCTATCAATCCATATCGGATAACCTACTCGGGAATGGGTATCACTACACCCTGCGGGACAATTTCGGGGCGCTCGATCTGCGGGATACGGTGGATCTTCGCCTGCCACTGATCGTGGGTGATAAATCGCTGGCAACCGAATTTGAATATGCCGCGTCCATCAACGACGACACTTACAACTTTGTCAAAGTGGCGAAGGACAACAAGAAAACAGGGGCGCGGGATACCTATATTGCGGAGGATAGCGGCAATATCTCCAAATGGGGCAAGCTCATGATCTATGACAAAGTGACCGCAGAGCTGAACGACGCACAATTGCAGGATCGGGCAAACCGCCTGCTCGTTATCAAAAACCGGGAAACCGAAACGCTGTCCATAGAGGCAATAGGGGATGCGCGGGTCATTGGCGGCAGCGGTGTGAGAGTCATCTTAAAGCAGGCGGGTTTGGATACCTGGGCGGTGGTGGATCAGGCGACGCACAACTTTACACGCGACCGAACGGGAAAGCCCATCCACACAATGAAAGTAAATCTCATGTTTGGCAGGTGGTATTAATGGCCGACCTTGTTTCAGCAATTAAAAAAATAGTCAGGGATTATATAGATAATGAGAACCTTTCGGATCTTTCCTATGCGACCTACACCGGCGTTGGTCTGAAAATAGATGGAAAACCGGTAGAAGTACCGCTCGATATGGTAGACATCCCCTTACACCTCCAGACAATCACCGGCAAGCTGTCCTGCGATCTGACCTCCGGATTTGAAATCAAGGCCAAATGCGACGGCAAAGACGTGGAGGTTGAAAGCATCAAACTGACAGATGCGCCGGTCACGATTCAAACAGGGCTTGTGCCTGGTGCGCGGGTGGCGGTCGTTCAAAAGAAGGGCGCGAACAAATTTTCCATCATCGACGAGGTGACAGGATGAGCGTATTAAAAACCTATGCAGATCAAACAGGATATCACCCGTCAAAGACCTTCCGTATCCACGACGGCAGGATCGAAGGGATTATAGACGGGCTGGACGCGGTGCGGCAGTCGGCGGAATTGATCCTTACAACCGAACGGTACGCATGGGACATCTTTTCAGCGGATTACGGCGTAGAACTGGAAGAACTGATCGGGGAGCGCCGACCAGCATACATTGAGGCCGACGTTGAACGGCGCATCACCGAAGCGCTCACGGAGGATGACCGGATCACCGAAGTCAAGGACTTTTCGTTAGAATTTGGCCGGGAGAGCGCCTATATCAAGCTGACGATTGTTACCGACTTCGGAGAAATTCCACTCGAAAGGGGCGTTTCACTTGGCTGAAAATTACGAATACATGCCAATCTTGCAAGAAATGTTGGATGCAGTGCCGGATACATTGGACAAACGCGAAGGCAGCGTGATTTATTCAACGCTAGCGCCCGCCGCCATGACCATAGCGCGGCAGAATTATATGATCGGATACCTGTTGAATCTGGTATTTGCAGATACTGCGACAGACGAATGGCTTGACAGGGTGGTATACGATTTCGGGATGAGCCGGGAACAGGCGACACAGGCCATCCGGCAGATCAACGCCTTCAACAGCGAAAATCAGCCAATGGACATCCCGCTTGGCAGCAGGTTTGCAATCAACAACCTGACCTTTGCACTGACCGAAAAAAAGGCAACCGGCCAGTACAAGGCGACATGCGAACAGGCGGGGACACAGGGCAACCTTTACAGCGGAACCATTCTGCCGGTGGATAATATACCGGATCAGGGCGGCGTAAAATTTGGCAGAGCGGAATTAGTCAGTACGCCGGAAATCGCCGCAAGGGACACCGAAACCGATGAATCTCTGCGTGAGCGTTTTTATTTGGCGGTGCGCCAATCGCCTTATGGCGGCAATATCGCGGACTATGAACAGAAAACATTGGAGGTAAACGGCGTTGGGGCCGTCAAAGTGTTCGGAGCGCCAGACATGGGCGCAGGAAATGTTGGGCTGGTCATCGGAGACGAGCAGGGCAACAAAGCATCGCAAACGCTTATTGAAAATGTGCAGGCCCTAATGGGAACCAACGGCGACGGGATTGCGCCGATCTATCACACGGTCACGGTCAAGACCTCAACAGACCTTGCGGTGAATGTGGCCGCGCCCGTCAAGCTGAAAACAGGCGCAAGCTTCGACATCGTGAAACCTACGGTTGAGGACACGATTGAAAAATACATAGAGGATATCGGATTTAAAGACGAAACTGTCTTTTTGGCAAAGTTGGTGGCCGCAATCCTGAACTGCCACGAGAGTATACTTGACGTTGGAGCGGTAACGCTGAACGGATCGGCTGAAAATATCGCGTTAACAAAGACTTATGCGGCCTATCAGGTGCCAATCGTCGGCACAATCACGGTTACGGAGGTGGCGTAATGTTTTATGACGACCCCTCGGATTACCTTGGTCTTTTGCCGGACAATTGGAGAGAGCTGCTCGAAGTGCAGGCGATTGGAAATAGCGTAAACATCCAAATGGACAAGCTGCTTGCGGCCATTAAGCAAGGAATTCAGAATAAAAGCGTATCTTTGGCAGACGAGCAGGGCGTTGTGCGGTGGGAAAATATTCTCGGGGTAACATCCCCACTGAATAGCACTTTGCAAGCCCGCAGGGAGGCATTAAGAGCAAAGATCATGGCAAAGCCCCCGATCAATTTGCAGTCATTTAAGGCAGTTGTGGAGGCTTATATGGGGCTGGAAGTGGACGTGGAGCTTGCGCCGAACTACACCATAAAAGTGTGGTATCGCGGCGAGAGCCGACAGCCGGATTTAGCCCCGCTCTATGCGACCGTGTATGAGATGATCCCGGCAAATCTGATTGTGGAGATATCGTATAGATGGCTCACATTTGGGGAACTGACTGCACAAGACCTGACGTTTGGGGGACTGACCGCAAAGAATTTGACCTTTGCAGAACTTGGAAAGGGTGAATGGATTGCCTGATAGGATTACACAGTTTTTAGATGAAAATGCAGCAAGTACGGATAATTTTAATAGGCCGATTCGGGAAGCAAACGCGGCTTTTGCGGAGATAGATCAACAGATCACCAGTCACACAGCCGACTTATCAAATCTGCAAGCGAACCTGGATGCGGCAGAGGCAGCAATTGCGGGCAAGGCCGATCCATCCGACCTCATCACCGTAACCCTCCCCGTGGCATCCTGGGTCAAGGACAGCACCCGCGAGATGTGGACGCAGGCGGTAACGCATCCATCCATCGTGGACGATGTGCGCATTGGGATCAGCGTGGACGACGACACACAGCTTGCCCTTATGGACGCGGGCGTAACCTTACGGATTGACAATAACAATGGCACAGCTACGGCAAAAGCATTTGGAGCGATCCCGGAGAGTAACATCACGGCGCAGCTGACCTTAACGCCGGTGGAGGTGGTAGCGTGATCTACGGCGAGGAGCTAGGCGGGGGTGGAATCAGTACAAAGACGATCCCTCCACAGGGGTTAAACCTGACGCTCAAGGGCGGTAACGGAAAGATCGACTGCACCTTTACCGGGATCACCTCGCAGTGGCTGTATCTCGGGCAGTATTACCGGCTCATTGCAAAACCCGGCAGTGCGCCAACCTCCCCAATGGACGGCGTACAGGTCGTGGACGTGCAGGTCGGGGCAATCGGGGATGCGGTTATCTCCGCGAGCATCACGGGGCTTACCAATGGGGTGCAGTATTTTGTGCGGCTCTATGTGAGAAGCGAGAATGGCTGGCAGACAAGCGTGGACGCGGTGGGGACGGCAACGCCAGTGGCAGGGATTGCGCTGTCGACGATTGCGGCGAGCGACGCGGCGACAGAACAAATTCTTATGTTGCCAGAGCAGGGCATACCGGTGAAGTTTATCCTGCTTAAACATGATTATGAGAATTCCGGGCGGTCGCTGGTGCTACGGAAAGATTTATATGACGAAAGGCCCTTTGATAGCAATTCTTATTCGTATAATGGGAGCGATATCGATATATGGTTAAACGGAATATATTTAGATTACATTGACACAGAAATAAGACATCAAATTACACCCATATCTATTCCGAGCAAAACAAGCACTATCTCTAAGCAAGTATTTCTGCTTTCTCTTACCGAGTTTGGATGCTCGAACAGTAGTGCATCCATTGAAGGCGTTGCAATCTCATATTTCGGTAGTAATGCCAGAAGAGTGGCATATTTAAATAATGGCAGAAGGGCGTATTGGATCCGAACGAGCAACGCCAACTGTTTTATGATCGGATCTAATGGCGCATACACGGTCGCAAGCTGCTATAACATCATGGGGTCCCGCCCTGCGTTTACTCTGTCCGCTGATTTTCTCCTTGCTCCCGAACCCAACCCAGACGGCTCTTATAGCCCGCTCACATAGGAGGTGATCTCATGTCAGACATAAAAGGCAAGTCCCTATCCTTTGGCGGGATTAACACCCGCGACCTTGCGCCGCAGGTGGAGAACCTCACCCTCAAAGGCGGGGACGGCAAAATAGACGCAACCTTTAGCGCGGTGGACGCGGCATACGCCTCACTGGTCAAATACTACGTTGTGACTGCCAACACCCACATGCCCACCGGGCCGAACGATGGCGTGTCGGTCATGGTAATGCCGGGGACGGGGACGCTATCATGTGTCCTGTCGGGGCTTACAAATGGTGTGATCCATCATGTGCGGGTATTTATCCGGTGTACCTATGGTTGGCAGACAAGCCCTATAGCCTATGGGGTGGCAACGCCGTTGGCGGGGATCGCGATTAGCACTTTGGCCGTTGGAGGCGAAGTCAAATTAAATCTTGGCGGTGTGGCTTACAATCATTTGGTTGTGCATCAGGGAAATCCAGATACAGCACTATATGATGCAAGCTGTAACGGGGCATGGTTGCTGATAAAAGATATTTACGAAATGCGGCAGTGGCACAGTTCCAATGTTAACGACTACGCCAACAGCACCATCCACAGCTATCTGAATAGTGCCTATCTTGGCCTATTTGACAGTAACATTGCAGCTGCCATTAAGCAAGTTAAGATTCCGTACCGGTCGGGAAGCGGAACCAGCAAAACAGTAAACAGTGGGGCTGATGGATTATCCGCTAAAATTTTTTTGCTGAGTTCTACGGAAGTCAGCTTTAACCACAGCTATATGCCTACCCGTGAAGGCGCAGAGCTGTCCTACTTCGCAGGTTGTGCAGACAACAGTTCCGACAGCAAGCGTATTGCAACACTGAACGGTTCCACAATGCACTGGTGGCTCCGCTCCCCGGCCATCATCGACTCCACGTACGCCTCGTACGTCGGCTATGGCGACTGGCAAAACTCCAAGTGTTCCAACTCTGGCGGCGTCCGCCCTGCGTTTATCCTTCCTTCCGACCTACTTCTCGCCCCCGTTCCCAATCCCGATGGCTCTTACAGCCCACTTTAAGGAGGCAATATGATCTACATAGACAACACGCAATACCCGGACGCAATCGCGTCTGTCACAATGGCGCGAATCAATGACGCGAGCGAGGAGATACTCATCCTTGCATTCCCGGCCACAGATCACGACGCAATCCGTGCCCTGCTCGACCCGGCGCAAGAGATCCGCGACGAGCAGGAAACCACCATTAGCCGGTATACCCCGCGCATCTGCTATGACATCGCGGACATGGACAGCAGGACGTGGGCCAAAATCCGTTTGCGCAGCCGCAGCACCGGGGACAATCCGGCGTATTATCAGGCGCGGGCCGTGGACGCGGAACAGCGATACACCGACGCAGATTTAGCCCGCATGGAGGCCGAACAGCGGGCAACCGATATGGATTTACAGCTATTGGAGGTGCAGAGCACATGAGCAAATATGACGATATCGCACAGCGCTACGCAGATGGCGGTGTGCGGGATGATCAACTGGACGGCACCGGAGCAGAGACAGGCAGCGTCTATCTGACCCGCAATTATGTCGCCCTGGGCGCAATCACGCAGGAACAGGCCAACGCGATCCGGGCGGGAGCGGTTGACCCCGAAACGGCGGACATGCTGGCGGCTATCAACATCTATGAGGGAGGCGAATGATATGGGCATGTATGAGGACAGAGCGCGGGTAAAGATGGCAAATTATCGAGCGGCAGCATCTGGCACCACCGACGAAAAGGCAATCCTTGCGCCGGAGCTGTTTGACCGCTGGAGCGCCGAAAGCGTCGCCTATGCCGTGGGCGACCGAGTGCGGTACGGGGATCTGCTCTATAAGTGTCTGACTGCACATACCTCACAAGCGAGCTGGACACCTGACGCGGCCCCGTCTTTGTGGGTGCGTATTGACGATCCTGCAATCGAGTGGCCGGAATGGAGGCAGCCGCAGGGCAGTACAGACGCTTATGCAAAGGGCGCAAAGGTATCCCACAACGGCAAGCGCTGGATTAGCGACCTTGACGCGAATGTCTGGGAACCGAGCGTGTCGGGATGGACGGAATACACCGAAAATTAAGGGAGGATTACATAATGAAAATCAATTGGGAAGTACGCATTAAAAACCCGCTCTGGTGGGCGCAGATGGCATGTGCCGTTGTCCTGCCGATCCTCGCATACTTTGGGCTTGCGTGGGAGGACATGACCTCCTGGGCAGCGCTGGGAGATATCTTTGTCGCAGCCGTGCAGAATCCCGTTGTGGTGGTGGCGGTGCTCGTGAGTGTGTTTAACGCCCTGACCGACCCGACAACCGCAGGCGTGAGCGACAGTAACCGCGCAATGGGGTATGTGCAGCCGTACAAGGACAGGGTGGTCAAATGAGTCAGCGTCTTACGCTCCCGTTTAAAACGCTGCTTGTCACAGCGGGGTACAAGCACCCGGATTATTACGCCTACCACAAATTCCACCATTACGGCGTGGACTGCTATGACCCGAACACCCATGATGTGCTTGCGCTGGGTGATGGCGAAGTGATTGCAGCCGGTCAGGACGGACCGACCACCACCGGCAAACTCTCGCGGCTGGGGCTTGTGACGGTTATCATATACCGGGATGTGCTCTGCAATAATGGCAAGGTGTGCGATCTGGTGGCCCGGACCTATCATCACGCAAAAGTGCAGGTCAAGGCCGGGGATAAAGTCAAACGCGGACAGGTTATCGCGCAGTATGGCAACACCGGCGCGAATACGACCGGCCCACACCTGCACATTGAGTTTGACACAGATACCAAATTCCCGACGCTGGCCTATGGGGTATCGGTAACGGCCAACAACCGGATCATCAACACGCTGGCGGAATACAAACGCGCGGGAGGATTGGCGGACAGCACGATGGACCCGGACGACGTGTGGTTTGTGGGAGAGGGCCAGACCATCAAGGGATGGTCTGGAGGCTGGTACAATCCCGATGATGTTGAGGCCCCGGAGATGCCGCAGGACGGGCCGGACTATGCGGCGCTATACGAATCCGTAGTGGCCGAGCGGGACGCGATCCAGGCCGATTATAACGGCCTGATATCTGATTTACAGATGCTTATGAAAAAGTATAAGGGGTGAGCCGATGTCGTGCGAAAACTGCCAGCTCGAGAAACGGGTGGATGCGTTGGAAAAGGACAGCTTGCGCAATCAAAACACACATAGAGAGTTTTATAATCGTTTTGAGGAGCTAAAAATCGATGCGGCGGGCAGCCGAAAGGACTACCAGACGATTATGGCGACGCTGGCAGAGGTCAAGAGCGACGTTAAGGAGCTAAAGGACAAGCCTGCAAAACGCTGGGACCAGGTTGTGGGGATCATCCTGCAATGGGCGATCGTCGGCCTGCTGGCGGCAAATACATTTATCAAATAACAAAGACGGACCAACCGGTTATTTCGGCTGGTCCGTCTTGTCTTATGTCTTTATAACGTACTTGCGGGGCGCGGCCCGCTCCCCGGAGCTCCGCCGCCTTGCCTGGTGCGGGGTAACATAAATCAGCTTGCCGTTTTTACCACGGCGGTAATGGCCGCGCACTGACCATGCAAATTTGCGGTAGTTTCGCTCGGTTGGGATCTCGTGCCGGTCGATGGAGTATCTCCGGATCTTTGACCGCAGTACAAACGTGTTTGTCTGCTTGCTGGTTCCCCGGTTGGTACGGGGCCTGGATGAGCGGCTCACGGGACGATCCGCATACTCAACATCCGGGCGGTAATAGAGCAAATAAAAGGTCACATAGCGATAGAGGTTAATAATATCGTTAGCCTCCTGGTGGAGTTCGTCATCGCTGGCCCATGCAGTGATAGGCATCAATGTCTCGACATTGTACCGCAAGGATAGGCGGCCTTTATCATCCTCCACTGTGTCATTATAATCAAACGTTACCTGTACCTGTTTTTTACCCTCCATGTAAGAGAGCAGATAGGTTTTGGTTGGTGTGTCATGGCAGACATATATTTCCTGGCTCGTTGATCCGAGCGGGAGCTGACCTCCAAAATTTTTTTGAATCCACTCTGCCGAGTAGGTGATACGGATCACGTACTCGTCAAATAGCGGAGGCAGTATCTCCGGAGGCTTATGGCTCCAAAAGTAATCCCGCAGCTCATCAGCCTTTTCGCGGTCAAGCTCAATGGCGGTCAGTTTTGCAAGCCGTTTGTGTGCGGGTTGGTACATGCTCTGACCTCCCTCACTGCAATAAAAAAGACAGAGGGCGGGCGTTTTAGCGCCCGCCCTTTTCCTTAGGATATAGGATACTTTCTCAATTTCAATCCACAAATCCAATTTTAAAATTGGATTTGACAATTACAGTATACATGATTTTTGTAAAAATGCAAGACCTAATAAATTAATCCCGACAGATCGCTACAGGGATGGAGCGCATATCTCCGTTTATGTCCGGGTAGATGAGGAGCATACCGCCAGCAATCGCTTTATCAATCAGCGCGTCCTGATCGACTGCGCCGAAATATTTGGATTCGGCCTCTTGTGGATGCGCGCAGACCACAAAGCACATATCAGATGTCCCGGTCTTGGAGTTGCGGCCGGGTATGCCCATTTCCGGTGGATATTTTTCGCTCGTGGACACCCAGTCTGGGACTGCCACATCGATGGTACGGCGCTGGCAGTTACCAGATCCGGTTACTCCGTATGACCCGACAATATTGATGATTGCATCCGCCTTAAAATGATAGGTCGGGGGATTGTGGCCGCGATCGACCGCAACGTACCCGACTCCGACTTGGATCTTCATGATTTGCCCTCCTTTTTTTAAATTTCAACGCCTGGGAGACTATACCTGATAGGGTCGTCCGAATGCTCATTGTTGTAGGCAATCAAAAACGAGCTGAGGTCCATTTGCTCGCCGCCAACGATGCTTGCCCGCACAGTCCAGCTCGCACCTTTGACGTATTGGAGGGCGTACAGACCACGGGCGATTGCGAGAGCGTCATCTTTATTCATTTGCTTAAAGTATTCTTGTCGTGCCATATACTGGATATTAAAGATAAGTTCATCGAGAGCTACAACGTGCGGCTCGCGCTCATTTCGCGGGAATCCAAACGGGTCGGTGTCCTGCATTTTTCCCGCGTCGTAATCTGATGCGATTTCATCGGCCACAGAATCCACGCGCTCAGACAGTCCCAGTTCGGCCACCTTGTATTCGATCCGGGCTTGCATAGTCTCGTCTTTAAGATATTTGCGGATGTCGATGTTAGTCATGTCGTGATCTCCCTTCGCTCGCTTGACTTTGTTTTCCCTTACCTTGTATCTATATTATAATATAATTGTACAAGTATATCAAGCGGTAAAATGCACAAATCGAAAGAATGTTTTAGTTATAATTGTACAATTATAACTATTCGATTGGAATGTCACGGTCAATTAGTGAATTGATGTACGAATTGATAGACATCCCCAACTCATCGGCTCGCGCCTTGATACGCTCCTTTCCGCCGTTTTCCTTTTTAACGAGCAATCGGATTTGATCATATGTTTTGCCTGCATATTTATTGCTGGCCCTTGTTTGAGCTTTTCCCATATTATCACCCCAATCTTATTATAGCACAATAAAATAATTGTACAACTATAAAACTTGCACAAATATAATTGTACAACTATGGTTATTTTACCACTTGAAATAATTGTACAATTATATTATAATATAGACAAGAGGTAAGGGGAAAACGAAAAAAACGGAGGTAACACAATGAAATACGAAATGAGCAGAGGCAGAAATACCATCATCATCGATACCGAAGCCGGAACGATCTCGGGGAAAACTTACGAAATGCGCGATGTCATTAAATCCGATCTTTACGCGAAATGGGATGCTGCAAATAAAGTTTGGCGCTCCGACAAGCTGGCCGAGACGATCGAAGAATACAAAGAGTACCTCACTCGCTGCTACAAGCTGGCAGAAATCAAAACCGCCGAAACTGTTACCACTCATAAGCACATCCACACAGACGGTCTTTGCCCCATCTGCCACACCTATTGCTGCGGGGACTGCATGGCGAATAGATAAATGAGAGGTCAATAAAAGAGCCGCCTTCGGGGCGGCTTTCCTTTACGCAAAAAGACCCGCACGCTGCGGGCATTAGGCATGCTTAAAGCTTACCATATATTAGCATTATTAATTTAAGAAATGATATTAATAAAATTACCCATCTGTTAGCGTTTGCTTACTGTGCATTTACTGTGCATTTTATGCTCCTTTTTAGTGCTGTTTCATCCGTTTTTATCCGCACGTCAAAAACAAATATGGTACATCGCAAACCTGCGTTGCAAGCTGATTTGCGCATAAAAACAGGCTCTGCAAGCTTATCGCTTACAGAGCCGTTTTGGTGGGAACACGGGGACTCGAACCCTGGACTTCCTGCGTGTGATGCAGGCACTCTAACCAGCTGAGCTATGCTCCCGTCACGAATGATATTATATCATTTTGGACGGGCGTTGTAAAGCCCCAATCGAAAAAAATCTTCCTGAAAGCCAATCAATCTGCAAGAGCGTCCTCTACATTTTCGATGGTGACCATCCGGTGCGGCATCCAGACATATCTGCCTTCAAGCTGTGGAACCGTTTCAGCGGGATCTTTACCGGTTGCCAGCGCGTAGGCAATCTCGAAGATCGCCTGGGCCTGGCCTTTGGAATCGTTGAGCACTGTTCCGGCGAGCGTTCCGTTGCGCACAGCCTCTAACGCGGGTGGGGTTGCGTCGATCCCAACGATGACCGGGAGCGGGATTTCGGCCGCCCGGTATGCGTCGATTGCGCCGAGCGCCATATCGTCGTTATTTGAGAATACCACTTCGATTGCGTCGCCGAATTCCTCGATCCAGAGCGCCGTCTTGGCGGAGGCCTGCGCGCGCTGCCAGTTTGCAGTGTCGTTGGCCAGTTTATCCACGCGGATATTGGAGGCAAGTAATGTCTTGATGGTGTATTCGGTGCGGATAGCCGCATCCTGATGGCCCGGTTCACCTTCCAGCATCACATACTGAATTTTTCCATCGCCGTTACGGTCAACTGCGTCTGGATCCGCGTCGTAAAGATTCACCACGATATTGCCCTGCATCATTCCGGATTCGCTCGGATCGGAACCGACATAATAGAGCTTATCCCAGCGCTGCATATCCTCACTGACTGGTTCGCGGTTGAAAAAGATTGCCGGAATGTCCGCCGCCATGGCCTTGTCAATGATAACCGACGCTGCGGTGCGGTCGACTTCGTTGACACAGATCACATCATATCCCTGGGAGAGGAATTTGTCCACCTGATCGTTCTGGATTCCCTGGTTGCCCTTGGCATCCATGATATTGACCGAAATCTTTACGTTGTCCGCCGCCTCGCGGGCTTTGGCGGCCTCCACAAAATGATCCCGCACGGTGGCAATGAAGGTATCATCCTGCTTGTAAAGGGTCATGCCGATCTTGATCTGGGTCAGCTTCGCATCCGGCTTCGAGCCGGTGCATCCGCCAATCGTACCCATCAGGCAGAGGGCCGACGCAAGGGCGGCGGCACGCAGCATCCAATGTCGTTTCATAGGATTACCTCCTGCGAATTCATTCGGTCGGGTGTCAGCGTACAAAGGGGAAGAGCAGGCGCTGGTTGTCAATGTCATACATATTAGAACGGTTGATCACCCGGTGTTCGAGCGTGGTGACCGGCGGGACAGGCTGCTTTCTGATCGCCTTCACCGCGGCCTGCACCCCCAGATAGCCAATGCCAAATTCGTTTTGCACAATGGTGGCGCTGATCACATCCTGCTCAATAAAGGAAGCTACCTTGCCGGTTGCGCCGATACCAAACAGGTCAAGATAGGTGGATTTTTCATTCGCTGCCGCCTGTGCAGCCGCCTCGAGCGCCGCGAGATCGAGGGTCACGACCACGTCTACATCCCGCTCGGAAAGCCTGTGTTCGAGCTCCTCGACAGCCTCGGCAGTGTTGTTTGGGATCGTCCAGAGGCCGATTTCGCCGCCGATGGGCCCCAGGATGCTCATCAGCCCTTCCATCCGCTGCTGGACGTTATTGCAGCCCTGTGAGGAATTGATCACCGCGAGCCGCTTGCGCGAGTTGCCGGAGGAGAGGATCTCCTCCCCGAGCTGCACGCCCATCTCGTAGTTGTCGGCCGAGATATACGAAGTGACCGCGGGGCTTTCGACATTCGACTCGATGCAAATTACCGGCACTTTTTCCGCAATCTGATCCACTGCCGGGGCAAGTCCGGCGGAATCGGCGGCGGAGAGGACGATCGCATCAACGCCGCTTTCCAGCTCGCGGTGCAACAGAAAAATCTGTTCGTCAAGGTCGTTTTCTTCCGAAAGGGTGATAAAGCTCAGGTCCACATTCATTTCGTTCGCCGCCTGGTCGGCGCCCTGTTTGATTCCTTCCCAGCTGTCGGAGTTTTTTCCGCGTACGATCACCGAGATGTTGTAGACCTCGGGAGGACGCTTTTCTCCAAGCATATCGAACATCAGGATCAGGAAAGATACCCCAAAGCCCGCGAGGATCAGCAGGAATATCAAAATTCTGCGCCTGGTCATCTGCCCGTCACCTCCTTCGTCGTGTCCGGCGTATCGAAGGGGACCTTCGGCAGGCGGATGCGCACCGTGGTACCAACGTCCGGTTCGCTCAGGATGGTGAGCCCGTAGTTCTTGCCGTAGGTGAGCTGGATGCGCTGATGGACATTGCGCAGGCCGATGCCGGAGCCCTTCGAGCGCACGCGTGTCTCGTCGGTGAGCAGCGTGCGGCAGATTTCCGCCGGGATTCCGGAGCCGTTGTCGATGACATCCACATAAAGCCCGTCCTCCAGCAAATAGGTCTTGACCAGCAGTTCGCCGTCACCGTCCATAAACTCCATCCCGTGATAGATGGCGTTTTCCAAAAGCGGCTGGACGATCAGTTTGATGGTTGAAAGCCGCAGCGTTTCGGGCGCAGCGTCTATCTTAAAAGTGAATTTGTTCTTGTAGCGCATCTGCTGGATGGTCATATAGTTGCGGGCATGTTCCAGCTCATCTGAAAGCGGGATGATATTGCGGCCCTTGCTCAGCGAGATGCGGAACAGCCGCGCCAGCGCGGTGACCATCGAGATGGCCTCCGGATAGCGTTCGTTTTCAATCATCCAGATGATCGAGTCGAGCGTGTTATAAAGGAAATGCGGATTGATTTGGCTTTGCAGCGCGTCAAGCTCGCTCTTGCGTTTCGATTCCTGCTCGACGACGATGTCGTCCATCAGTTTGCGCATCTGCGCCACCATCGAACGGATCGTCTTGCCCAGATGCTGGATCTCATACGATCCACCGATTGCGATCTTGACGCTGAGATCGCCCTGCTCCAGCTTTTTGACCGAAGCTTCCAGCCGTTTAATGGGATCGGCGATGCGTGAGGAAACGAAGAGGTTGGCGAAGATCATCAGGAAGATGGTGAAAAACAGAATGAACACCGCAAAGGCGCGGAAATGATAGTAGCTGGAGGTGATGTCGTCCACCGGCGTGACCCCAACGATTTTCCATCCGGTATAACCGACCGTTTTGACGGTCACAACCCGTTCGTCCCCCTGGTAGTTTTCCAGATGGTTGCCGTCCTGATACCCGGCGGCGGTGAGGTTGTTTTCGGTGGTGAGGTTCGAGAAGATCAGCTGCTGACGCGGATGGTAGATGATCTCCCCATTGGAATCGATGAGATAGACATAGCCGTTCCCACCGAGCGTGACATTTTTAAAGAGCTGTTCAATGCCGGAAAAGTTCATGTCGACCAGCAGCACGCCGTGCCGGACATTCCCGTCGAAAGTCAGTTCGACAGCGCGGGAGAGGGAGACCACCCACCGGTAGCGGAAATCCGGGTCCTCAAACAGATTTTGCACATGCGGCGCGGAAAAATGCAGGTTCTCGATCTTTCCCATCGCGCGGATGAACCATTCCTGATCCTGCGGGCGGACGGTCTTTTTCAGCTTCGAGAGCGGCGAGGCCGCTACAAGCTGCCCGTCGTCGTCCACCAGCACAATGCTCACCAGCAGGTCACGGTTGGTTTCGTAAAGCAGGTCCATGGCCGGATCAATCGAATCGGATGCCAGGTCGGCGTTTTTGATAACCCGGTAGTACATCGCGTCCGAAATGCGCATCATATTGCGCAGGTAGACGTCGATATTCATATTGACCTGGTTGATGACCCGTTTATTGTCCTCCTCGACCATGTTCTGCGTGGAAGCGGCAAAGCGCAAGTATAAAGCCATCCCCAAGAACAGCATCCCGGTGATCGCCACAATTGTAAACGAGATCGAGATCATGTACTGGATGTTTCTTTTCTGGAACGCTTTGAAAAACTGGCGTATCCGCGCGCGGATCGCTTTAACCATTGCCTGCTCCTTTGCTGCTGCGGTATTTTGTCGGGGACATCCCAAACTGCTTCTTAAAGACGTAACTGAAATAGTTCGGCTCGGAATAGCCGACCTTCAGAGAGATTTCATAGGTTTTGTCCTCGGTGGTGGAAAGCAGCTTGATCGCTTCCTCCATGCGGACCTGGGTCAGATAGGTGACAAAGCTCATCCCGGTTTCCTTTTTGAACAGTGTGGAGAAATAAGCGGGTGAGACATGCAGATGGTCACAGAGCATCTCGACTGAGATGTCAAAATTTGCAAAATTTTCCGCGATGAACTGTTTGGCGCGTTCAGCAATCGCTTTGGAGGAGTTGGTGCGCTCACGCCGGATAAGCGAAGAAATTTTCAGGCAGGTTTCATTGAACCAGCTGCCGAGCGCATCAAGCGAATCGAACCGCGAGAGATGGAAGTTTCCGTCGAAATCCGGGCCGAACACCTCGGTGATGTCAATTTGATAGGTGCGGATGATCTTGATCAGCTCCGCCATCATTTCCATGAAATAGAGCTGATACTGTCCCAGCGGCAGCCGTGAAGCGCGAAAACAGCCGATCATCTGCTCGACGGCCCGGGAAATGTCGTCCGGCGAGCCGATTTTGATGGCGGAAAGCAGGGCGCGCTCATCCTGCTCGTCAAACTGCAGCTGCGCGGCCGGATCGGGTTCGATGTCGTCGATATAGATTGCGCGCCCGGAACCCATGAGCACCCGGTAGTCAAGCGCGCCGCGCGCGCCGTCCGCCGCATGATGCAGGTCGGCGAGGCTGTCCACCGGGGAGCCGATCCCCACTGTCACAGTGAGCTCCAGAAAACGCCGGGCCAGCTTGCAAATCTGGTTCATGCCGTCGATGAGCGAAAGCACCTGGGAGCGTGCGTCGAAGGAGGCGACCACCGCGATGTGATCGTTATACATCAGGCTTTTGAAGCAGCACCGCCGGCCCAGGTTTTCATCGACCAGCTGCTTGATCGACAGCGGGATCAGCTCCTGTTCGCCAATGGGCGTCTTTTCGGCCGAATCGGTGTCATATTGGAGAATGGCCGCCGTCCAAAAGCTTCCGGAGAGATCGATCTCGTAACGTTCGGCCTGCTCCCGGATACGGGCTTCGGAAACGCGCCCATCCAGAAGCTGGCAGTAGAACTGCTCGCGCAAAAGCGGCAGGGAGGAAGCATAATGTTCCCGCAGCCGCTGGATGTTGCGCTTTTCCGCAAACTGGGCGTCGAGCTGGCCGCGGATCTTTTGCAGCACCGCGGTCAGTTCCCGCGCGTTGATCGGCTTGAGGATATATTCCGCGGCCCCCATCTGGATCGCTTTCTGTGCATACTCGAAATCGTCAAAGCCGGAGAAGATGAGCAGTTTGATGCCCGGCATCGTTTCGGTCAGCCGCCGCCCAAGCGTGAGCCCGTCCATAAACGGCATCTTGATATCGGTCATCACCACGTCCGGATGGAGCGCTTCTGCCAGTTCAAGCGCTTCCTGGCCGTTCTCGGCCGTGCCGACCAGCGCAAAGCCGTTTTGCTCCCAGTCGATTTTGCGTTTGATCCCTTCACGGATCTCCTCTTCGTCGTCAACGAGCATAATGCGGTACAGGGCCACGGGAATCCTCCTTTTGATGCGTCCTGCATAAATTGGGGCGCAATAATCCACGCTTATTGTACCATTTTATAGTGGAAAAGAAAAGAGGCAGTCTTTGCCTGCCGAAATTCCGGCGGGGTGGGAAAAACACGGCGGCCGGGCCCCTTTCGGAACCCGGCCGCCGGTGTGCTGGAACCACAGGGTTTCCCCCGTGGGTGAACAAGCCTTATTTTTTGCGGTATTTGCCCATATCGATCGCAACCGCGACCGCGATGATGATCCCTTTGATGACCTGCTGCCACATCGGGGAAACGTTGATAAACTGCAGGCCGTACTGGATGACTGAGAAGATCAGAACGCCGGACACGATGCCGCCAACCCTTCCGACGCCTCCGTTTAAGGACACGCCGCCGACGACGCACGCCGCGATGGCGTCGAGCTCATAACCGTTGCCGTAGTTGTTGGTAGCGCCCGCGGTGCGCGCGCCTTCGAGCACGCCTGCCACGCCGTACAGGCAGGAGGCCAGGATGAAGATGCCCATGATGGTTTTGAAGACGTTGACGCCCGAAACGACCGCCGCTTCACGGTTGCCGCCGATTGCGTAGACGTTCTTGCCAAACACGGTCTTATTGAGGACGAACCAGATGATTACACAGATGATAAGTGCGATCGGTACCAGGATCGAAACGCCGGGGAAAGGTTTGCCGTCGATCATAAAGGCGCCTTCGAGCAGTTTTTTCTGGCCGATGATCGCAAAGTCCGGACGCACGCCGCCGATCGGCTGGGAGTTATTCGGCTCCATGTCGAAGTAGAGCGAGCAGGCGCCGTAGATCATGACCTGTACCGCCAGCGTTGCAATGAACGGGTGCATATCATATTTCGCAACGAGGAAGCCGTTCAGGGTTCCGAAGAGCATGCAGGCGATGATCGCCGCGATGATCGGCAGGATAATCGGCAGCTGCGGCAGGTCGGGATAGAAACGGTTCGCATAATCGACTGTCTGGAGCATCGAAGTCGAGATGACCGCGGCCAGGCCGACCATGCGGCCGGCGGAAAGGTCGGTACCGGCGATCAAAAGGGTGAAGCAGATACCGAGCGCGATGATCAGCTTGGTGGAGGACTGGGTCAGGATATCAAGCACAACGCGGATCTGCATGAAGCGCGTTTCAATAAAGCAGATGACGATGACCAGGATGAGCAGCGCGAGAATGATCGCGTTGTTGGTGAGAAAGGCCTTGACAGTTTTGGTGGAAAAGACGACTTCCTTACCGAGCCGGTCTGCGTTGCGCAGCTGGAACGCGCCGTAGATCGCAACGATCAGGCCGATTCCCATGAGCAGCCACGGCAGGTCGAAGATGACCTGGCGCAGCGCGCCGCCGCCTGTGATATCAGCGATTTTCAAAGCGATTCCGATTGCGGCAATTACGATGCCAGCGATGATAAACGCGAAGGAGTAGGTCCTGCGCGGGATAATTTTTTCGTTCATTCCGATTGCCTCACTTTCCTTATTTAATGAATTGTGTCGCCAGGCGCATGACTTCCACCTGATTGAACTGATCCGGTTCGAGGAAGCCCGAAACCCGTCCTTCGCACATGACCATGACCCGGTCCGCCATACCGAGCAGTTCCGGCATTTCGGAAGAGATCATAATGATCGATTTTCCCTGTGCGATCAGTTCGAGCATGATCGAATAGATTTCATACTTTGCGCCGACGTCGATGCCGCGCGTGGGTTCGTCCAGAATCAGGATATCCGGGTGGGTCAGCAGCCAGCGGGCAATCAGGACTTTCTGTTGGTTACCGCCGGAGAGGTTCTGCATGAGGGTTTCAAGCGAAGGGGTCTTTACGTTCAGCTGCTTGCAGGAATCCTGCGCGGCATCCGCGCGTTTTTTCTGTTTAAGCACGCCGTGGCTGGCATAATCCTTCTGGCTTGCGATAACGGTGTTGTCAAGTACCGAGAGGATGCCGAACACGCCGGTCGCGCGCCGTTCCTCGGTGAGCAGGGCGATACCGTGTTCCTTCGCGTCGCGCACCGACTTCACCTTGAAGGGCTGGCCGTCCTTTTCCACGGTGCCGGATTCGATGTCACGCAGACCGAACAGCGCTTCGACCAGTTCGGTGCGCTGCGCGCCGACCAAGCCGCCGATGCCGAGGATTTCACCCTTGTGCAGATCAAAATTGACATGCTGGAAGGATTTTGGCAGCGGGGAACAGAGGTCGCGGACGCTGAGCACCACTTCTTTGCCCGGGGTATGTGTTTTGGGCGGGAAGCGGTTGGTCATGTCGCGGCCGACCATGCGGTTGATAATGAGGTCGGTGGTCAGCTCGCTTGCCGGCCAGGTGCCGACGTACTGGCCGTCGCGCATGATGGTGACTTCGTCCGAGATGCGCAGGATCTCCTCCATCTTGTGGGAGATGTAGATGATCGCGCGCCCCTCGCTGCGCAGTTTATTGATAATCTTGAAAAGATGTTCGGTTTCATTGTCGGTGAGGGATGAGGTTGGCTCATCCATGATGATGATTTTCGAGTTGTAGCTGACAGCCCGTGCGATTTCAACGAGCTGCAGGGTGGATGCAGAAAGCTCTCCTGCCATGATTTCCGGGTTGATGTCGAGGTCAACCTGCTCGAAGAGCTCTTTGGTCTTGCGGATCATTTCCTTTTTGTCGACCGCGATCCCTTTCATTGGAAACCGGCCGAGCCAGATGTTTTCCATAACCGGCCGGAACCGGATGGGATGCAGCTCCTGATGGATCATCGAAACCCCGAGATCCAGGGCCTGCTTTGACGTGTTGATGAGTTCCTTTTTGCCGTCAAGAATGATCTCTCCGCCGTCTTCGTGATAGATGCCGAAGAGACACTTCATCAGGGTAGATTTTCCGGCGCCGTTTTCACCCATCAGCGCATGCACGGTGCCCGGCCGCACTTTTAAAGTGACGCCGTCCAATGCCTTGACGCCTGGGAAAACTTTTGTGATGTTGTTCATTTCCAGCACATATTCGCCCACACTACCGTCCTCCTTCTTTCCTCAAAATTGGCCGCCGTCCGGCGGCGGGACAAGGGGTTGCCAGATCTTTGCCAAAAAGAGGGGCAGGAAACGCGGAAAGCGCTTGCTTTCGCGTTCCCCGCCCTTGGTTACCGCTTAAAAATGTTTTTTTGGATTACATGAAGTCCTTGTAGTTTTCGGTGGTGACCTTAACGTACGGGACCCAGATGTATTTGCCGCCCGCGACCACGTTGCCGTCCGCATCGGAGACATCGTAACCAACGGTATCTTTGCTGATCTCGAGGCCCTGCGCAGCCGCAACAGCCACATTGATGGTCGCCTTGCCCTGGTTCTGTGCGTCGTTGAGAACGGTGCCGAGCAGCTCGCCTTTGCTCATGGATTCCAGAGCCGGGGCGGTCGCGTCAACGCCAACGACCGGAATGAACTTCGCGGGATCGCCGGTGTTGTAGCCTTCGGCTTTCAACGCTTCGATCGCGCCGAGCGCCATGTCGTCGTTGTTCGCGAGGACCGCTTCGATTTTGTCGATGCCAGCGGAAGCGATGAACGCTTTCATTTTGTCGGTCGCCTGAACTTTATCCCAGTTCGCGGTATCGGTGCCGAGATCCTCGACTTCGTAACCGGCGGCCTGAATCGCCTCGATGGAATATTTGGAACGCAGGGTTGCATCCTGATGGCCCTGTTCGCCCTGGAGCATGATATACTGGATTTTACCGTCGCCATTTTTGTCGGCGTCCGGGTTGGCCTTGAAGTAGTCGACGATGATCTCGCCGGACATGGTGCCGGATTCCTCGGCGCGTGCGCCGACGTACCAGGCTTTGTCATACTTGTTCATATCGTCCTCTGAGGGCTGGCGGTTGAGGAAGACGATCGGCAGGTTTTCCGCCATCGCCTTGTCAACCAGCGGGCCGGCAGCGGTCAGATCAACCGGGTTTACTGCCAGGGCGTTGACGCCTTTGGTGATGTAGGTATCGACCTGGTCATTCTGAGTCGGCTGTTTGTTCTGGGAGTCCACAATCTCGAGGGTTGCGCCCAGAGCTTTCGCGGTATCATCCATGCTGCCGCGCACGCCGGTCATGAAGGTGTCGTCGAATTTGTAGATGCAGGCGCCGATGGTGATGCCGGACCCATCGAGGGTTGCCGGTGCGGCGGCTTCGGAAGAGGCGGCCTCAGACGAAGCAGCTTCGGACGAAGCGGGAGCAGCGGACGAAGCAGGTGCGGCAGAAGATGCCGGAGCAGTGCTGTTGCCACCGCAAGCAGCCAGCGTGGCAACCATCAGGGTCGCAACGATAAGCGCCAGAGATTTTTTCATCGGTAAATTCCTCCTAAATTTTTCTTTTCATTTTTTTCTGTGGGACCGGTTCTCCCAAACTCATTCGGCCCACTGTCATCATTATAGGCAGGAACACATCCGGAATCTATAAAATATTCTTTTGAAATTCATAAAATATCTTTGCACTTAATCCATTTTAGACGATGATGGTTCTTAATATTTGTGCAATTTACATATTGATGGTGAAATATACCTGAAAACGGGCTGCAACAAACGTTTCTTTTTATAGAAAAAAATAACCGGACTTGGGAAAAGGCAAAATCGAAGTCATCCGTTGCTATTTGCATCTTAAGGAAGTATAATAGAAGAAATTATGCAGCGAAATACCGTAAGGTTTGGAGAGAAATGAAATGATGCGAAGCGGTTTTGGAAAATTACTGGCGGCTCTTTTGGCAACGGCGGTTCTGACAGCTGGCTGCTCGGGCGCTCCGGCTGCGCAACAGCAGCAGGAACTCAATCCGGACGATCCGGTGTCGGTCGAAATCTGGCACTATTATAATGGCCCGCAGAAAATGGCTTTTGACGAACTGGTCACCGAGTTCAACGAAACGGTCGGCCAGGAGAAGGGGATCGTTGTGGAGGCATTCAGCCAAGGCAATGTCAACGATCTGTTCCGCAAGGTGCACGAAGCGGCCGACAAAAAGGTTGGAGCGGGAGAAGTTCCGGATGTCTTTGCCGCCTACAGCGACACGGTATACGACCTTGACCAGGCGGGGTTGGTTGCCGCGCTGGACGACTACATCACGCCGGAGGAGCTCTCTGAGTATGTGGAGGGGTACATAGCGGAAGGCCGTTTCGACGCGTCCGGTTCGCTGAAAATCTTCCCAACCGCCAAGTCCACCGAAATTATGATGATCAATAAAACCGACTGGGATAAATTCGCTGCCGAAACCGGGGCCGATCTCGATTCCCTTGCGACAATCGAAGGTGTGGTGGCCGCCGCGCAAAGCTACTACAACTGGACCGATGGCCTCACTCCGGAGATTGAAAACGACGGCAGAGCATTTTTCGGCCGGGATGCGATGGCCAATTATATGGTGATCGGATATTATCAGACCGCCGGTCATCCGCTTTTTGAAACCAGGGACGGCGCTGTCGTTTTTGAGCCGGATGAAGCTGCTTTCCGACGCTTGTGGGACAACTATTACGTTCCCTATATCAACGGCTGGTTCGGCGCTTATGGGCGCTTTCGCTCGGACGACGCTAAAACCGGAGATATTATTGCCCTAGTGGGTTCCACTTCCGGTTCGCTCTACTTCCCGGATACCGTGACCCTTTCCGATACGGAATCCTACCCGATCGAAGCGGTCGTGATGCCCGCCCCGATTTTTGACGGCGCAAAGCCCAGCGCGGTACAGCAGGGCGCCGGGATGGCCGTGATCAAGTCCGATCCGCAGACCGAGCTGGCCGCGGTCACCTTCCTAAAATGGTTTACCGAGGAGGAGCGCAATATCCGCTTCTCGGTCAGCTCCGGATATCTCCCTGTCAAAAAAGCGGCGAACAATATGGAAAAGATTCTGATGGCGCACAGTGAAGGGGATGCGTTCACCCCAACCCTTGAAAAGACCTTTGCTGTCGCAATTGAAGAGGTGCATACCCATGAAATGTATGCCGAACGTGCGTTCCGCGGTTCGG
Source organism: Anaerotruncus rubiinfantis (assembly GCF_900078395.1). NCBI lineage: Bacteria > Bacillati > Bacillota > Clostridia > Eubacteriales > Oscillospiraceae > Anaerotruncus > Anaerotruncus rubiinfantis. Next base: position 475,873 of record NZ_FKLA01000008.1, read on the forward strand.
CTGCCGCGCGGGATGTATTGGAAACCTGCCTGCAGAAACAGGCGGATGCTGACCGGCAGCGGGTGCTGGACAGAATTGCCGGGGGAGTGTCCCATGAGGACGCCGTGGCCGAGTTTACCACCGACGCGCAATTCACAGACTGGTATGAGCAGATGGTGAGCGCCGTCCGGGAGGCAATCGCGTAAGACATGCCTCGATTGGGGAAACAAGTCTCCGGGGTGGATGGATGATATGGAAAAAGCGCACAAACGGATGAATTCCATTATGAATAAAATTCTGCTTCCGATGGCGATTGCGATGATCGTTCAGGCGGGGCTTTTTTCCGGTAATATTTTATGGGGCGGCACCATCGAAAAACTGAACAATAATGCGTTTGACATCCTGAACGAACAGGTGATCAACCGGAAAAATTACCTGGAAAACGAAATGGTGCAGCGTTGGTCAAATGTGGGACAGACGGCGGATGCCATCCGCGGAACGATTTCCGAGTTCATTGCGGGAGAACGCAGAAGTGGGGATTACCATGGGATGGACTCCGCGCTGGAAAGCAAGATCCTGCTGGGCGCGTCGGATCAGCTGATCGGCCTGATGCGGCAGAATTCCGTGACCGGCGCATTCCTGATTCTCGAAGGGAAAAAGGACCAATACGACGCGCTGGGGAAGCTGCAGAAAACCGCGCTTTATATTCGTGACATGGACCCAACCACCTACCTCGCGGACAATTCAGACCTGCTCATAGAATATGCGCCGCCAAGCGTTACAAAAGCACTGGGCATTTCGCTTGATTCCAAATGGCAGGCGCACATGCAGTTTGACCCGCAGGACAAGAAGCATTGGGACTTTTACCATAAGCCGTTTGAGGCTGCGATGAAGCACCCGGATATTGGGGAGGAGGACCTGGGCTATTGGTGCGGGCCTTTCCGGCTGGATGAAACCGGGCTCGGAGTGATCACCTATTCGATCCCGCTGCGCAGCGGAACCGGGGGAATTTACGGCGTGATAGGAGTGGAGATCACCCTTGATTATCTGCGTTCGCTGATTCCTTACCAGGAGATCAACGCGGATAAAAAGGGAATGTATCTGCTCGGTTTGGATGACAGCCAGGATATGAATTTTGATGTGGTTCTCTCGACGGGGCCGGCTTTTACCCATCTGTTCGGCGGAGAGCCTTCAGTCGGTTTCTCCAGGACGCCGGTTTATGGCAACAGCTACGAGCTGCTGCCCACCGAACGGACTGACCAGCCGGTCTACGGATGCGTACAGTACCTCACCCTTTATAACAGCAACACGCCGTTTGAATATGAACGCTGGGCGCTTATCGGGATCCTTGAGCGCAAACAGCTGCTCGGCTTTTCGGATGGGGTAGCGCGGTCGGTCTGGGGCACTTGGGGTATTTCGCTCCTGATTGGGCTGCTTGCCGCGTGGTTTGCCAGTCTGTTGCTTGCGCGGCCGGTCATCCGGATGGTGCGGCAGGTGCGGGAAAGCGATCCGCTGAAGCCGCTCCAGCTCGAAAAGATCAATATTTATGAAGTCGACGAGCTCGCCGGCGCGATCGAATCGCTCAGCGATCGTGTCGTGCAGGCGGCAAACCGTCTTTCTCAAATTATTGATATAGCCGGCGTCCCGATCGGAGCGTTTGAGTATCTGCCGGATACTGGACGGGTTTACTGTACGGAGCGTTTCTTCGTGCTGCTCGATATCCGGGCGGAGCTTGCGCAGGATGGCACGATCGATTCTGTAGAATTCCAGAACCTGATAGCCGCAATGGGGGACCGGGTGGAGGAACGCCGGGATGGCGGACAAACGAGGATTCTGCGGCTTTATAATGAGGTGAAAGGGACGCATTGGGTGCGCCTGAAGGTCGTTGAGGAAAACGGAAAAGCCATGGGCGTTGTGAGCGACATCACCCAGGAGGTGCTCGAACGGCGCAAGATTGAACGGGAACGCGACTATGACCTGTTGACCAACCTGCTCAATCGCCGCGCTTTTACCACCGAGCTGTCCAAGCACTTTGAAAATCCGCAGGAACTGGGGATCGGCGCGCTGATCATGCTCGACCTGGATAACCTCAAATTCATCAACGACAGTTATGGGCACGATTACGGTGACGAATACATCCGCTGTATGGCCAATGCCCTCAAACGCCACACCCCATACCATGCGCTGGTTTCGCGCATGTCGGGCGACGAATTCTATGTGTTCCTGTATGGATACCATTCCCGTGAAGAAGTCCGCGGAGTGATCGCGGGGATTCATAACGGCATTCAGTCCACCGAGTTCCCGCTGCCTGACAATGAAGTATTCAGGGTGCGCGCGTCCGCAGGGATTGCCTGGTATCCGGACGATTCCGGTTCGTACGAGATGCTGATCAAATATGCGGACTTCGCCATGTATAAGGTCAAGAACACCACCAAGGGCGAATTCAACGAGTTTGACATGGAAAGCTACAACCGCGATTCCTATCTGCTGCACAACAAGGAGGAGCTCAACCGCCTGATTGACGGAGAGCTGGTGACCTATCATTTCCAACCGATTGTCGACGCGAGAAACGGTGAGATTTTTGGTTACGAGGCGCTGATGCGGTCGACTCTGCCGACCATCAAATCCCCATTGGAAATTCTGGCGCTTGCAAAAAGCCAATCGAAGCTTTACAGTATCGAACGGCTCACATGGCGCAAAAGCCTGGAATGCTTCAGCAAGCTTACCTGCGTCGACCCGAAAACCTGTCTGTTTATCAACTCGATCGCGAACCAGATCCTCAACGAGACGGATATCAAAACGGTGCAGGACAAATACGCGCCGATGCTGCCGCGTGTGGTCGTGGAGTTCACCGAAGAGGAGAAATCCGGAGAGGATTGCACCCGCTGCAAACGGGAGATGGCCCGGCGCTGGTATGCCAAGATCGCGCTGGATGATTTTGGAACCGGCTATAACAGTGATGTGGCGCTGCTTTCGATCAGCCCGGATTTTGTAAAAATCGATATCTCGATCGTGCGCAACATTGACAGTGACGTAAACCGTCAGAATATCCTGCAAAACCTCATCTCCTATTCCAAAGCGCGCGGGATCAAGGTGATTGCGGAAGGGGTCGAGACCCATGCCGAGATGGAGACGCTGGTGCGCAGCGGCGTGGATTACCTGCAGGGATTTTATGTGGCGATGCCGCAGCCGATCCCGCGCAGGATCGATCCGCAGGTGAAAAAGGAAATCTTGGAAGCGGCGCGGGAAGCTGTTTCCGACGCCGGAAAAGCATAATTTTTCCTATGCGGCAGCCCCTTCAGCGGGCCCACAAAGCTTGTGGGCCCGTTTTCATTTGGGGAAAATGTATATTCCACGCGGGAAAAGTGCAGAATCCGCTTGACAAAGTGAGAAACTGCGCGTAAAATTTGAAATTGAAATTCAAATTCAAATTGGAGGGAGCGCTATGGAAGGCTCAGGCGGATACCGGACACGGCAGCGGGAATTGATAGAACAGTTTTTGGTAGCCAATCGTGAACGGCATTTGAGCGTCGACGAGGTGGTGGATTACCTGCGTGGACAGGGTTCACCGGTCGGGCGCTCCACCGTCTACCGCTGCCTCGACCGGCTGGTCGTGCAGGGCGCGGTGCGCAGGTACTTTTTGGAAGAAGGCGCGGGGGCCTGCTACCAGTATGCCGGGAAAGGCACAGCCTGCCGGGAACATTTCCATCTCAAATGCATCGGATGCGGCAGGCTCATCCATGTTGAGTGCGACTATCTCGACGAGGTCGCGCGGCATGTTCTGGAGCATCATCATTTCACCATTGATAACACAAAGACGGTGCTTTATGGGTTCTGTGAGTCCTGCGCACAAAAAGCTTAAGAGGTAGATCATGCAGTTCTTGAAAAAAATTTGCGCAGCGCTGCTTTCGGCCGCGCTGGCGGCATCCGCCGCCGGATGCGCGGCTCCGGAAGAACCGGCGGCCGGACGGCTGAGGATCGTGACAACCCTGTTTCCGCAGTACGATTTTGCCCGGCAGCTTGCCGGGGAACGGGCGGAAGTCACATTGCTGCTTCCCCCTGGCGTGGAGAGTCATTCTTATGAACCGACGCCGGCTGATATCATCAAAATCGCAAACGCGGACCTGTTCGTATACACCGGGCAGTATATGGAACCGTGGGCGCAGAATATTTTGGACGGTGTGGAGATGGGCGGCGATGTGCTCGATATTTCCACGGGCATCGTGCTCGACCCGGAGGACCATGACCACGCGGGCGAAACCGAGACGGAGCATGCCGCCCACGCGGATCATGGGCACGGCGGATATGATCCGCACATCTGGACCGACCCGGTGAACGCGCGGCAGATGGTGCAAAACCTCGCGGATGCGCTCTGCGCGGCGGACCCGGAAGGCGAAGCCTTTTACCGCGGGAACGAACGGGACTATCTTGAAGCTCTTGCAGCGCTCGACCGGGAATTTTCCGAAATTGTTTCTCATGGAAAACGCAGGGAGATCGTCTTTGGCGGGCGGTTCGCGCTGCATTATTTTGCCGAGCGGTATGGGCTTGACTACACGGCGGCGTTCGATTCCTGTTCTCATGAGACTGAACCGAGCGCGCAGGTACTGGCGCGGATCATTGACACGATTGGAAGGGAGCGGATTCCGGTCATTTACTACGAGGAACTGACCGACCCGAAAGTGGCGCGGGCCATTTCCGAGGAAACAGGCGCAAAGATGCTGCTTCTGCATTCCTGCCACAATGTGTCGCGGGATGAACTGCGGGAAGGCGCTACTTATCTGTCGCTGATGCGGCAGAATGCCGAAAACCTGAAGGAGGGACTCAACGGATGACGCTCATCTCCTGTAAAAACGTCAGCATGCGCTATGAAAACCAGTTGGCGGTCGAAAATGTCAGTTTTGATATCGAGGAAGGCGACTACGTCTGTATTGTTGGTGAAAACGGGTCCGGAAAAAGCACCCTGCTCAAAGGGCTGCTCGGCCTGATGCAGCCCAGTGCCGGAACGATCACCTTTGGCGGCGGGCTTACCCGCGATCGGATCGGCTATCTGCCGCAGCAGACGGTCGTCCAGCGGGACTTTCCGGCTTCGGTCCGGGAGGTTGTGCTGTCCGGATGCCTCAACCGGCGGGGTCTGCGCCCGTTTTATTCCGAGAAGGAACGCAGAATTGCGGCGCAGAACATCGAGCGGCTTGGGATCGGCGGCCTTAGCCGAAAATCTTACCGCGACCTTTCGGGCGGCCAGCAGCAGCGGGTGCTTTTGGCACGGGCGCTTTGCGCGACCGAGAAGCTGCTGCTGCTTGACGAGCCGGTCACCGGGCTCGACCCGGTTGTGACGGCGGATATGTACACGCTGCTGCGCGCCCTCAACCAGGATGGCGTGACGGTTATCATGGTTTCGCATGACATCAACTGTTCGGTCCATAATGCGGGCAAGATCCTGCACATGGATACGACAGTCCGGTTCTACGGATCGTCCGCGGAGTATCTGAAGAGCGACATCTGCCGCCGTTTTCTGGGAGGTGACTGCCATGATTGAGCTGGTCCGCGGACTTTTTTCGTATGGTTTTCTTACCCGCGCGGTCATCGTGGGCACACTGGTCGCGCTTTGTGCGGCGCTGCTGGGGGTGAGCTTAGTCCTCAAGCGCTATTCGATGATTGGGGATGGGCTTTCGCATGTGGGCTTTGGCGCGCTGTCGGTTGCGATGGCGTTGAATGTCGCACCACTGGCCGTTTCCACGCCGGTGGTGATCCTTGCGGCATTCCTGCTTCTGCGCCTCAGCGAACAGAGTAAAATCAAGGGCGACGCGGCCATCGGGCTTATCGCTTCGAGCGCGCTGGCAATCGGCGTGATTGTCACCTCGCTCACCTCCGGAATGAATGCCGATGTAAACGGCTATCTGTTCGGCAGCATCCTTGCGATGAGCAAAGGGGATGTGTTCCTGTCGCTGGTGCTTTCGGCATTTGTGCTGGTGCTGTTCGTACTCTTTTATAATAAGATTTTTGCGGTGACCTTTGACGAGGCGTTCGCGCAGGCCACCGGCACCAACGCGAGGATCTACAATATGCTGATCGCCTTGCTGACCGCTGTGACCATCGTGGTTGGTATGCGGATTATGGGCGCGATGCTCATATCAAGCCTCATCATTTTTCCCGCGCTCACCGCCATGCGTGTCTGCCGCAGTTTTAAAGGCGTGGTAGTCACCGCGGCCGCTGTTTCGGTAATCTGCTTTTTTGGCGGGATGCTTGGGTCGTTTGCTTTTTCCACACCCGCTGGCGCGACCATCGTGGTTGCGAACATTGTGATGTTCCTACTGTTTACGCTGGCAGGCGTCCTGAAAAACCGGATGTTTTAAATGCGGGCCTATCCCCCGCCGGGAATCTTCCGGCGGGGGTTTTGGCTGCTTTTCCTCACGGCCGGCTGATGGCCAGAAAAAAGGGACCCGCACGGCGGCGGGCCCCATGAAAAGGATATGAAGAGGAAAAGCTTGGGATTTACGCGGCCCGGTGAGCCGGAAGTTTTTCAGAAGAACCCGGCAGGTTCGGTCCCGTGGTGTGCTGGAGAAAATAGCTTCGATAGATCTTGTGGATCAGCTTGGCGCCGTTCAAAACAAGCGCAGTCAGGATGACAACCGAAATGGCCATGCAGATTCTGTATAATACATAAGTTCCCATAATGATAACTCCTTTTGTTTTTTAATTGGTGTTGGTATCTTTTCTTTGTGGCTTTAGAATATCATATGGTTCGTTAATGTGCACTTAGAAACGAAGCGTTATTTGTTAAAATAGTATAAAAATCCTCTGCAATCATCCCGGATATCATTCCGGAGGGCACAGTTTCCGGTGTATCAGGAGTGGCTTTTCGTTTGGACGGATTCTCAATATTTGCTCATTTTCCAAGAAAAGGAATGTTTGTTGGGAGGGATAACTGCAAAAAGAAAACATATATGTTATTATTAAAATAACTATACAGAAAAAGAGGAGGTACCGGATGAAACGACAGGCACTTTTGATGGCCGCCCTGCTGCTGATAGGCGGATGTTCTCCCGGAAATTCTGACGTTCAGCCGTCCGAGCCGGCGGAATCCGCCGGCAGTTCCCAGCAGGCGGCTGTTTCTCCTTCCGAGCCGAGCCAGACTCCTGGCGTGCAGGGCGAAAAGACTTTTGCGGATGCCTATCTGGAAATGAATGATCCTGCGTTCTGGATTGCAAGGATACCGAATCCGGATGAAGTCCTGCTTACCCCGCAGGAAATTGCGGAATTCAATCGGATGATCCCGCAGACGCCGGACACAGCCTGCGCCAATCTGGAAAAATATCCCGAAACCCTGACGCGGGACGAACTGCTCGCCAGGATCCGGGCGTATGAAATCCCAAAGGAGCCGCGCTATATCGGCTCCCGGCAGCTTGGCCCGGAATATTACGCGGCCCTTATGCAAAACCGGAACGAAATCGCGGTGCAGGAGCAGAATGCCGTGCGTTGGGGCGTGGTTACCGGGGAGGCGCAGCTTCGAACTTGGCCTACCTATGACGTTTCCTATGACCTGCAGGATGACGTGAACTTTGACCTCAACTGCGAGACTGTGCTGAAAACCGGCGAACGCGTGGCGGTGCTGCATGTTTCCACCGATGAGGAATGGCTGCTGGTCCAGGCTTACAATTATCTCGGATGGGTTGCCGCTTTGGAGATCGCTTTCACCGGCCGGGACGACTGGCTTTCGTTTGGAAATCCCCAAAACTGGCTGGTAGTTACTGGAAATCGGGTTTTGCTTGATTACAGCCTGGAAAATCCGGCGGTATCGCGCAGGGAATTGACAATGGGGACCCGTCTGCCGCTTATTGCAAAAAAGCCTGCCGAAATCGACGGCTTTTCCACAGTGACCAGCCACGTGGTGCAGTTTCCGGTGCGCGGGCCGGACGGCGGGCTCATCCTCACGCCGGTGCGCGTCCCATATAATCTGGATGTTTCGGTTGGTTTTTTGCCATATACCCAGCGCAATCTGGTGGAGCTCTGCTTTAAGCTGCTTGGGGAGCGCTATGGCTGGAGCAACCTTTGGAATGCCCGCGACTGCTCCGGATATGTGCTGGATGTCTATCGCTGTTTTGGAATCGATCTGCCCCGAAATGCAAACAATCAGGCGGCGGTAGAGGGCAGGCGCATCCCCGCCGCTGAGCTGTCGGATGCGGAAAAGACCGCGGAAATCCTCAGTATGCCCGCGGGCGCTCTGCTGGAGATGCGCGGCCACATTGTGATGTATCTCGGTGCTTACGAAGGGGAACCGTATGTCATTCATCAGCCGTTCAATTTTGTCCCGCCGGAAGGCGGGGAATCGGTTCCGGCTGGGTGTGTACTGGTGAGCAGCCTGCGGATCAAGCGCGGGAATGGGGAAAGCTTCCTGAAAAGTATCCGTACCATCAATGCTCTGGTGCGGCCGTAAAGTTGGAGCCAACACCGCGCAGGACCAAGAAAACAATTTTGGTTGGGAGGAAACCCGATGCACCGCATTCGGCCGGTAGCTTTTTTCATGGCTGTCTTTGCAGTCCTGCAGGTGATGGGGACGGCATTTCCGATGTACGCGCAGGATATTGTCATCGCGGCCGCGGCAGGTGGAGCCGGGCCGTCTGTTTCGGATCTGCGTGCGTCCGATGAGCCGCGATCCGTTGATCCGGAACAGGCCCGCTCCGTGCCTGCGGATTCCATGCCGGATGAAACGGAAGCGGTGCAAACCGGAGCGCAAGCGCCGGGTTTGTCCAGGGAAGAGCAGGCTAGGGACACTGTGGGTGGGACGGCGGTTCTCCTGCTGCTGATCTGCGGCGTGGCTGTTGCGGTCAACTGTCCGGCACTGCGTGCCGGCCTGAAAAAGCTGTGGACAGGACACAAATAAACGAAAAGCCGGCGTGCTCTAAGCACGCCGGCTTTTTTGTCACCGGTCAGGTTCCAGAGGAAAACAGATTGAGAATGTAGTGCCTTTGCCTTCTGTGGAGGTTACGGAAATGTCCCCGCCATGTTCGAGCGCAATCGACTTTGCAATGAAAAGTCCAAGCCCGCGGCCGCCGCCTTCCGGCCGGGTGCTGTAAAACCGCTTGAACAGGTTCGGGAGGGCCGATTCAGGAATACCTGGGCCGGTATCCGAAATCTTGATAACCGCCGTTGTCCGGCTGCCTTCCAGTGAAAGGGAAATGGAATCGCCTTCGCCGACAAAGCTGACGGCATTGTAGACCAGATTTTCCAGCAGCCGGCAGAGCCGGTCGCGGTCGCCACGGATAAAATATTGCCGGACCGGCAGGTGCAGCAGAAAATCCGCTCCAGTTACCTCCACATCGGGCCTGTTCAGCCGATGATAATCGGCAAGCAGCTCATTCAAGCATATCGGGCGCATTTCGAGCGGCGCTTCATCTTCCGCGGTGAATCGCTGGAGATCCCCAATCCGTGTATTCATATCTTCAAATTTGATGCTGATCGCATCGAGGCTGCTTCGAATTTTGCCGTCGACCGGCGCGCCACTGAGCTCGATCATCCGTATATAATTGCGCACCGAGGTGATTGGTATTTTCAGATCATGCGTGACGTCAGAGAGAAACTGCTTGCGTTCGGCAAGCAGGGTGGAAAGCCCTTGGGTTTTGTGAGCGACCTCCTCCTGAAGATGGCTGGTCAGCCGTTCATTTTCTAGGAAAATTTGCCGGTTCCGGCGCACCATCAGTATACCGAAGATCAGGACCAGTACAAATCCGCCGTATTCGCGCGGCCAGGCAAACTGTGCCGGCTCATAGATGCCGGCGCTCAGAGCCGCGCAGAAAAGGGTAGTTCCGAAAAAGACGCTGCCGGTCAGCATGAGAAGCCGCCCGGTACATTCCGCCCGGAATGCGCATATCACCAGATAGGCGGCAGCGGTCAGCTCGTAAAAAGTGATGAGCGCATCATAGAATGGAAGGAATCCTGGGAGATGCGGCAGCACCCATAACGGCGCGACTGCACTCATAAGCAGGAAGCCGCCGCAGACCGGCAGAACCAACGTCCTGTAGAATTTTTTCTGGCAGACATCCGACAGGATCGATACAAAACAGACCGCGCAAAAGATCATGGCCGAAGCTGCGGCGTCCTCGAGCGCGTAACGCATCCGGACGACAGGGACGCGTGCCAGCTGCAGAAAGGGATATGAAACGGTCAGCGTATACGCGAAGCTGAGCGCTCCCAGCCAAAAGGTGGGCTGGTCATGGCGGAAGAGGACCCACACCGCGGTAGAAAAGAGCGAAACCGCCAGCAAACCGAAACAGAGCATGGCATAGAAGGCCAGCCGGATAGCGGCCATTCTGGTAACCACATCCGGTGAGCCGAGCATCGGGATAAAAAAAAGCCCGCCATGGTAATGGGTGTAGTTGGCAACCTGTACAACCAGTTCGGTGTCTCCATCCGCCGGGAATGTAACGGTCAAATCTCTTGCCAACGGACGGTAAGGTGAAAAAGAGCCGGATTGTGCAGCCAGCTTGCGGTCAACATAAACCTTGGCGGCGCAGAAAACCTCCGGCAGATAAACGGTCATGGTTTGTGCGTCTCCAATGTTTCGCAGTGTGATCCGGTAGGTCGCCGTGCCGTAGGGGAACCCGGTCAGAAAGGAAAAATCCGAATACTGCCCGATGGAAACCGTCCGGACATCCTGTTTTATAAAGTCTTCGGGCAGGATGATCCCGGCGCAGACCTCCCAGCCGTCAATCAAAAAGGCGGGCTGTTCACTCAGTTGGCCCGCGCAGTAGGGGAATACGCCGTTTTCCCCCTGTGGACCGGATTCGGAATATTTGTTGTCGAGCTGAAAAACGCAAAAAAAGAACAGCAAAGCTGCTAGAAGCGCTCCAACCAATGCCGCCCGGGAAAAAAGATGCTCCCGGCGACAAATCATGGTTCCTCCTTGGGCGGGGTAAACGCATAGCCTTTGCCGCGCACCGTGCGGATATACTCATATTCCGGGCAGAGTATGGAAATGTTCTGTCGGATTTTGGACATGTAGACATGCAGGCTGTGCAGGCTGCTGTTGATTGGTGCGCGCCATACCCGGTCATAGATCTGCTCATATGAGAATACCTGGCCGGGATGTTTGGCCAAAAAGGCCAGAATGTCGAACTCTAATGAGGTGAGTCTTGCCTGCTGATCGCCACAGAAAGCGATCCGGCGGCCGATATCAATCGTAAGCCCGGGAAACTGCATCACCTGCTTGTCCTCCACGCCGAGCCTGCGCTGGATGCGGATACGGCAGCGCAATTCAAGTTCCTCAAGATCGTACGGCTTGCAGATATAGTCGTCCCCACCGACAGAAAGCCCGCGTACGCGGCTTTGCTGCTGCGTATAGGCGGAGAGGAAAATGATCGGCAGATCGCTGATTTCCCGGATGCGGTCGCAAAGTTCAAACCCGTCCAGATCAGGCAGATCGACGTCCAGCACAATACAGTCGAGCTGCGCGGTCCGGGTGATCGCAAAGGCGTCGCGCGCGTTTGCCGCGCAGCAGACATCGTACCCCTTGGAATTAAAGTATTTCCGGTTGACCTCCAGAATGGAAGGATCATCGTCCACCATCAGAACCCGGTACATTATGACTCCCCTTTTTCGTATGTTAAACCGGGGCTGAAACGCCCGGCGCAGATCGCATCACACGAAGCTATTATGGTCCGTATTACACAAAACCATTATATCATAAAGAAAAGGAGCCGGGAAAGTTTGGATGGAGTGGAATCCTCAAGCATCCCTCAAATTTGGGGTCCTGACAAAAAGCGGGCCGGATTTACCGGCCCGCCAGCGAGAGCTTATCCAAATTTGAAACAGGCCCGGCCCGGATAGACAGCCGATTGGGAAAGGCGCTCCTCAATGCGCAGCAGACGGTTATATTTCGCGGCTCGCTCGCTGCGGCAGGGAGCGCCGGTCTTGATCTGGCCCGCGTTTACCGCGACTGCGAGATCCGCGATGGTGGTGTCCTCGGTTTCACCGGAACGATGGGAAACGATCGCAGCATAGCCTGCTTCGTGCGCGATGCGGATCGTTTCCAGCGTTTCGGAAAGGGAGCCGATCTGGTTGAGTTTAATCAGGATGGCATTTGCGCAGCCGTTGCGGATGCCGTGGGAGAGGCGTGCGGCATTGGTGACAAAAAGGTCGTCCCCAACCAGCTGGACCCGGCTGCCAATCTGCTTGGTCAGCTCCTTCCAGCCTGCCCAGTCTTCCTCCCCGAGCGGATCCTCCAGCGAAACAATGGGGTATCGTTCGGTAAGCTGGGCCCAGTATTGGATCAGTTCGCCGGTTGTAAAAGCGCGTTTGCTCTTTGGCTGGCAGTAGCCGCCCTCCACCGCCCATTCGCTGGCGGCAGCGTCGATTGCGAGCAGGATATCCTCCCCCGGCCGGTAACCGGCCTGCCCGATTGCCTGCAGGATAAAATCGAGCGCGGCTTCGTTGCCCGCAAGGTCGGGGGCGAATCCACCTTCGTCCCCAACAGCGGTGGAAAGCCCCTTTTCCTTCAAAAGCCGCGCCAGCGTGTGATAAATTTCCGCACACCAGCGCAGACCCTCGGAGAAGGATTTGGCGCCGGCCGGCATGATCATGAATTCCTGGATATCGACGTTGTTGGAAGCGTGTGCGCCGCCGTTTAAAATATTCATCATCGGAACCGGAAGTGTGACAGCATCTTCACCGCCAAGAAAGCGGAAAAGCGGCGCGGGCTGCGATGCGGCGGCTGCTTTTGCTGCGGCAAGGCTCACCGCGAGGATCGCGTTCGCGCCGAGGCTGTGTTTGTTTTCAGTGCCGTCGAGTTCAAGCATCGCCTCGTCAACCGCCACAAAATCCGCAGCGTCCATCCCGGCTGCCGCGGATGCGATACGGGTGTTTACATTCTCTACTGCGCGAAGGACGCCGCGTCCCAGATAGGCGCTCTTGTCGTTGTCGCGCAGCTCGAGCGCTTCAAATTTTCCGGTCGAAGCTCCGCTCGGTACGGCCGCCATCCCGCGGGAACCGTCCTCCAGCGTCACTTCCGCTTCAACGGTTGGATTGCCGCGGCTGTCGATGATCTGCCGGGCATGCACTTTACTGATTTTACTCATTTGGATACCTCCTGTGGGATTGTCAGGTGTTCCGGTCCGGCTGCCTGTCCCGCAGTTTTGCGATCAGATAAGCCGCCTGATCCGGGGAGAAACTGGTATAGATGGTGTGGCCGCACCGGACGTTCGGAGCGCTGCCGCACTTTTTGAAACAATTCTGCGTTTCCAGGCTGATGAGGCCATCCGATGTGGCTTGTCCGGCGCGGATATGCAGGATTGTTTCAAAGGCGCGCAGGATTTCACGGGAACCCTTGGCCGCGCAGCGCGGCCCGGTACAGACAGTGATGGCGTATTTGGAGGGCGCGCTTTTGAATCCGGGAATTCGCTTTATAAGCGCCGTGATTACAGCAGGGGAGACCTGCATTGCCCGGGCAGCCTGCGCATGGAGCGAATCCGGAATATAGCCTTCCGCGTCCTGGATTTCACGAAGCAGCGTCACGATGAGCTCCTGCCCGCCGGTGTCGCGTATTTTTGCGTAGCGCTCCAAAATTTCCTGCAGCTTTTCCTGTTCCACCGTTTCACCGCCTGACGTTTTGATTCTTTCCGGATTTATTGTGGCCGCTTTCCGGCCCGTTATCCCGGCGTAGGCTTTTTTTAGGAATCCCGATAAAAAGAAAGAGCGCGGCAGATGCCGCACTCTGTTTAAAAGGAGGGATAAGAAATAAAGAAGGATAATGAAAAAGAGAAGAAAAGATGAAAAAGAAAAAATATAGAAACCTCCAGAGGAGGATAGCTGTTTGTCCCGCCGCTGGCCAATCCGGTATTCCGACCATCAGTCAGGGCGGCTTTCTAAGATGTTTAAAGTATAAAGGAAAGATATGACACAGATTTAATGGTTATCAAAACATTCTGAGAAGAATGTGTGAAGAAACTTTAAAGGCAAAGCGAACCCGTCGTTTTGCTTACGGTGTAAAATGTTCAGCCAGCTGGCGCATCTGTTCGCTCGTGAGGCCAACCACACTGTTTGGATAGGTCTGCGAATGCCCGAACCGCGCGGAAAGCAGCTTGATGTCCGCGGGCGAAAGCGTGTATTGCTGCCGGGGCTGGTTTGCCCCTTCCTGCATGGATTTTTCGGAACCCATATTCATCACCTCGGTTTTAGCATTTGCAGATGAAGGAAAATGATCAAAGGGAATTTTTGCAAAAATAGCGGGTCTGTGTTAGAATGACAAAACACGCAGCTGTTTATGCAGTGCGTATTTTGCAAGGGTGGATACCACCGAAAGGAGCCGAAGGATGGAAGGACAGCGAATTGCAGCGCAGCGGGCGATGACTGAATGGCTTGCGGACAAACATGAGCTTGGCCGTAGACCCGCAAAGATAGAATGCGCGGGGGAGTTCGACCTGCATGAGATGCACTACTATATTTTCAAATATAAGAAAAGCCTGCTGGGCAGATGGCTGTTGGGGGTCTGCGGCGGATATGAACCGGGCGAAACCGAGCACTGCGGCCACGTGTTCAGTGAGATGGAGCCTTACGACCCGGCAGATGCCCAAGAGAAGGCCGCCGCAATGGTCGAGATGATCCGCGAATACTGGATGCAGCGGGCCCAAGAGGAATCGGAACGCCGCGGGACCTGCCCGGACGCGGAAAATGACCCGGAGGCGCAGCGGGACGGCGCGGATAAAACCGGGCCGTTCGTGGGGTTTGTCCTGCTCGAGAATACCGCGTGGGATTTTGAAAAGCTCTGCGCGGATCTGGAAAACGAATGGGGTATCCGCTTCCCAAAAGAGGACAAATCCGCGTCATCGGAGGACAGGACCACCCTGGCCTTTGATGTGGATGGCATGATGGCGGCAATGAGCCTGATTTGCGCTCCGGTTCCGGACGGTGAAGCGGAACGCAACGCCGCGAACAACTTTCTGTGGAAGGACGGAGCGGCGGAGGTCAAAAAGCATCGGGCGCATATTATGACGGCGGTACTTCCGTGTGAAAAAAGCGCGATCGAAGCGGGAAAGCTGCTGGTGAAGCTCTGCGACGCCGCATCGCGGCAGCCGGGGGCGATCGGCGTCTACACCAGCGGGACGGTATTCCAGGCGGATGCCTATTGCGACGCCGCGCAGGAGATGAAAAACGGCCCGGATGAGCTGCCGGTGCTTGACTGGATCTATTTCGGCATCTATCCAAGCGAGGGCGGGATGAACGGTTACACCTACGGGATGACAGCCTTTGGCAAAGACGAAATCGAGGTCCTTGGCAGCAGGGCCGCGCCCGCGGATCTGTACGGGTTCCTGTTCGATGTGTCCTATTATGTGCTTTCATCGAATGTCACTCTGCGGGATGGAGAGACAATTGGTTTTTCCGAGCGGCAGAAGCTGCCGATCACCCGCTCAAAGGGCGTTTCGGTGGATGGCGACAGTTTAAAAATTGCATTTTAAAGAGGAGGAGACCTATGGGACTGGATATCTACGCGGGAACCCTGACCCGATACTATAACCACAATTGGAAGACCCAGGCGCAGCAGTTTGCGGAAGAAAATGGCTGGGGCTTCCAGACAATCCGGCCGGATGAACAGGACGGAGGGGACGCGGCAACTCCCGAAGAGGTGCTTGAAGGGATGTGCGGCTGGCGAGACGGAGTCGTGGCGGGGCTTTCCCAGGCATTGGGGGAACCGGTTGTTTCATGGACCGAGGATAATGAAAAAGCTTATCGTACCAACAAGCCCGACTGGGAGGCATATGGCTGTCTGGTGCTCTGTTCGGCCTGCTATCAGCTTGGGGAGCGGATGCCGCAGACAGTTGTGAAGGGCTGGAAATGGTATGAGGATCCGGTCATCCAGAAGGCACACGCGTCCAAAGAGTGCGGCGGGTCGCTGCTGTCCGGAGTGGAACTGTGGATTCCGTTGGATCAGGCGATCACTTTTGACTATTCTGATCCCTGCGGCGACAGCGCGCGGATCGGTACCATCGGCGGGTTGCTGGGAGAGCTCGATGCAATCAACGCGGGGATGTGGCAGGCCGACCGGGAAACGATTGTTTCCTGGCAAAAGAGCGAAGGATATCCACAGGATGCGCAAATTGTGGATGGAAAACTTGTTCCGACCGGTGAATCCTGTACTGAATTTGACGCACAGTCGCTTGCGAAATATGCGTTTTCAATTTTTTATGATTTGGCTGCTTATGCGCAGGACAACCGCTTGCCGTTCAAAATGGATTATTAAAAAACACGCCCGGAAGATTCCGGGCGTGTTTTTTTGATGCGCAAAAAGAAGACCCCTTAGGGGGTCCCACGGATATAGAAAGGTCGAGTGCTGGAAAAGCAGCCCAAATACGGGGATTGGAAAACGAAATGGGAAGAAAAGGGGAAGGGAACACAAAGCTGACAGGAAAATTAGCGGAAGTTGGACAAAAGGAGAGTGGATATCTGGGAATTATCATATTTGACACATTTTGATTTACTAAATAAAAGTTTATTGTGTATATTATACGACAATTATTACAATTTGGTAACAAAAACCTCTTGAAAATCTGTTGACTCTCCCGTATACTGAGACTCGTTCCAAGCGTGCCGCTCGTAAGGCCGCCGAACCAAAACTTATTTTTCAGGAGGAAACACCACATGAAAAAAGTGCTTGCATTACTGCTCGCCGCTTCCGCCGCCATGTCTGTCGGCGTGACTGCTCTGGCTGATGACGTAAATTCCATCGAAAACGAAACCAACTCCATCGTTACCCTCGAAGATTCTTCTTCCGAAGAATCCTCCAGCTCCTCGAGCGAAGAGTCCTCTTCCGAGTCTTCTTCCGAAGAGTCCAGCTCTTCCCAGGAAAGCTCTTCCGAGCCCACTTCTTCCGAAGGCAGCTCTTCCGAAGAGGAGGCTGATCCGAACGCCGAGCCTTCCGTGCTCTACTTCGGCGCTGACGAGGACACCGGTGCGACCCTGGACGATATCCTGGAGCCCGGCACCGAGTACAAATTCCCGGTAACCGTCAAGATCGGCGACAAGACCGTCCCGGTTTCCGACGAGCTGCTCAAGACCTACAAGTTCAGCTACTCCAAGGTTTCCACCAAAGGCATGAAGACCTTTGAGATCGATGACTACAAAGGCGTTTACTACCTCTATGTTGAGGCGAAAGACGCGACCCCGACCAAGCCGGTTGACGTCAAATACAACGTCAAGCTGGTCCGCAAGGCGAACAACCTGTCCGTCTTCTCCCAGGAAGTGAAGTTCCAGTACGGTTATGACGAGGCTGAGCACGATTATGTCACCGGCCTGGACGAAGGCGACGTCGTCGAGATCGACAACTCCCGCCCGGTCATCACCGCTTCCCAGTTCAACAAGATCGCCAAGATCAACAACTACAAGAACGTCACCCTCGCGGGCAGCGATTGGGAATTCACCGTCAATGTGACCGATGAGTCCACCAAGAACATGCTCTCGAACAACGCGGGCGTCAAGGAGATCCTCTCCAAGTTCGACGACCAGGACTTCAAGTTCTATAACTTCCCGGGCCGTCCGAGCTTCTCCGCAACCGGCCGTGTCGTGCTGGATGTTGAGGACATCGTCGATGATTTCGACAAGATGTACACCTACCGCTATGCGGATGGCAAGCTCTACAAACTCAACGCCACCTTTGACGGCGATGAGAGCACCCTGTCCTTCCGCACCAACAAGCTGGACACCTTCGTTGTCACCAACAAGCTGATCAAAGACGGCACTGTTGTGACCGAAGCGGACACCAGCGACAAGGACGATGAGGGCCAGAACAACGGCTCCTCCAACTCCGACAAGAACAACCCGGGCACCGGTGCGAGCGACATGATCAACATGGCTGTTATGGCCGCGATCGCTTCCCTCGCCGGCGCTGGCGCCATCGCTGTCAAGAAGGCTTCCAAATAAGTTCTTTCTGACTGCTTCGGAGCAGGGCGGACGAAAGTCCGCCCTGCCTTTTTAATTTTTGCCAATGGGGGATAGGGGTGTCCCAGAAGTACCGATACCGCCTCTTTACATCTTTATAAACGACTTCTGTTGACTATGCGCATCCGTTGGGATGGGAACGCAAAAATGCCCGCACGTGGCGGGCATTTGCGGAGAGACGATATGAATTCCTGCCCGGGGCATCGGGCAGTGAAGACAGCTTAACATACTTTATCAGGACTTCGCCCCTGATTCGTTCTTACTTAGTAAAGCGCATCCAAATACTGTATAACATCGAATAATGCGCCGGTGTCACAGGAGCTTACAACACGTCCGATCTCTTTCGCCTTCGGAACGCCATTTTCAGGGACAAATGCCTGTTCAACCTCACGAAACATTGAAAAGTCATTATAGTTGTCGCCTACCGCATAGAATCGCTTTTTTTGGGGGTAGTATTGCTTCAAAAATCTGACAGCCGCCCCTTTATCGCTTTGCAGGCTAAAGATTTCAAGAAAGACATCGCCTGAAGGAACCGCCTGAAACATATTCGGAAATGTCTCAAGCAGGCTGTGCTGCACGGCGCGGGTTTCCTGATGGCTGCCGGTGACGAACATCTTTAAAATTCCAGTTTCGGGAATATCTTTCACGGAAACATACTGAGGCGTTTCATGAAGCATTTTGATATGCATCTGCGTAATTTCGCTGTCCTGGAGAACGAATGCCTGATCGATCGTATAGCATTCAATTCCAATTTCCGAAAAATCGTCAAGTAAAAATTGGAGAACTCGATGCATTCCGGCAGGCAGTACATCGGCATGCAGCGCAGCTTGCTGTGTAGGGTCGTAAATCAAGGCACCATTAAAATAGATAGTGGGCATGCTGTGGTCTGGGAGGATTTCCCAAATATGTCTTGCTCCGTTTTTGGGCCTTCCTGTAGCAAGTACAAAAGAACCTCCTTGTTCCATAAAATATCGAAGCGCTTCTATGTTTTTTTGCGGGATTTGATTCGATTGATCCAGCAACGTTCCATCTCCATCGCTGATGAGCATGATATCCCGAAATTTTTTCATGGATACAGCCTCCATATTTATTCCGAAAAAGTCATCAAAATTTTAATGATGTCCCCTTTTTTCTCGCTGAGCATTTGCAATGCTTCCTGGGTTTGGGACAAATCTATTTTTTGTGTGACAAACATTGTTAAATCCAGACCATTGTTGATCATATTGGCCGCCATAGCGAAATGTTCCGAAGAATAGGTCATAGCGCCAACCAGGCGCTGCTCATTGAGAACCACGCTATAGCTATAAAACGGAATTTTTTCGGTGACCATTGCCACCATGCAGATTTCTCCACGTTTTTTTACAGAAGCGCTGGCTTGATCAAGAATATTTCCTGCTCCTGCGGCGATGAGAGCGGCATCGACTCCGCCGCCGTTGATCCGCTTTACTTCATTTGGGACATCAACTTTCGACGGATCTAGTGCGATTGCTCCAAGTTTTTCTGCTGACTTCCGGTTGAAGGGCGCCGTATCTGTACAGATGACGGTTTTATATCCCATCTGCTTTGCAACGGTCAGGCACAGCAGCCCGATCGTTCCTGCGCCTAGAATGAGAATACTGTCTTTTGATACGCCGCTTAATTGATGCATTGCATGAACGGCTACAGCCAACGGTTCAATTAAGGTTCCTATTTCAAAGGAAACAGAATCCGCCAAAGGGTAGAGCACTGATTCTGGTGCAACAAAATATTCAGCAAATGTCCCAAGCCACTGATCTGTACCGGGCACTATTTTATGTATGCAGTGGTTTACCATTCCATTGCGGCAAAATTCACATTGGCCACAACCGATCTGCGGTTCAACCGTGACCCGATCTCCCACCTTGAATTTCGAGACGTCAGCGCCAACCTCCACAATCGTACCTGCAACTTCGTGCCCCAATATAGCCGGAGGATTGCGGAACGCGTGAGTCCCTCGGAACAGATGAAGATCCGATCCGCATACACCTGCATTTTTCACTTGAATCAGAACTTCTTGAGGTCTACAGGCCGGACAAGGAATATCTTGAATCTCGACATGATAAGGTTCTGTTACAAACGCAGCTTTCATGATAGGATACAACCCCTTTTTTCTGTATGGTAAATTAACAGTTTTCTTTTTTCATTATAGAAAAGGAATGGATGGCTTTCAACTGTCGCGATTGGAAATAGTGTTTCAAATATAAACATATTATTATTTTTTTCATCTTATCGATTTATTTTAAAATATATGATATACTGGTCACATATTCCCCAAAATATAAAGCGGAGAGGGGTTGTGCCAGGAATGAAGCGGATTAAATTGTTAGCAATTGTTCCCTATGAAGGTTTGCGAGAGATCATCAACGAGTCTGCGAAAGCATTTGCTGATTTAGAAGTAGATACGTATATTGGAGATATGTACGAAGGCCTGCATATTGCTCAAGAGCTGCAGCATAATGGCTATGTTGCAATTATTTCCCGTGCAGGCACTGCGGAGCTTATTGAGACGGTTGCAAATATTCCCGTGATCCGAATCCAAATTTCGGTATGTGATATGCTCCGTGCCATCAAACTCGCTCAAAATTATATTGGAGAATCTGCGGTTGTCGGATTCAAAGCGATTGGCGATTGCGCCAAATCCATCTCAGATTTGATGCAATATTCTCTGGAAATCCATACGATTGATTCGGAAGACGATCTTAAAAATTGTTTCAGCGATTTGAAGGAACAAGGCATTAGCTTAATTATTGGCGATGTTATCACCACCTTGCACGCAAAACACTATGGGTTTAATACCATATTGGTCATGTCTGGCCGGGAAAGTGTAGACGCTGCTTTAGCGCAGGTTATTAACTGGTATGATACGATTGCCGAGAGCCGGCAATATGTTCAGGCGTATCGTAGCATTTTAGATCATTCCATGGAAATTACCCTTGTTTTCAACCAAAATGGGGATCTCTTTTATATGACACCTCAATTGCCAGTAGAAGATGAGCGACATTTGTCCATGTTTTTGTCGAAGTATGTTCCCGCACTGCAGGAAAGAGGGCGCATTTCTCTACTCAAAAAAGTGGGGAAAAATTATTGGAATATCCATGGCCACTGTATCGAATCTAAAAATCTGGTGGCATTTTACTGCAAACGTGGCGATGTCATTGGCAAGATTGACAGAGGATCTTTGACCTACCGGAACTACGATGATCTGCCCTACATAAATTTTGAAACATTTTATGCAAAATCGCCATGTCTAAAGGAAACGCTTGAAAATGCCAGAAAATACGGGGACTCCGCACTCCCCGTGATTATTTTTGGCGGAGTAGGTTCTGGAAAAGATGCGATTGCATATGCCACAAGCAGTAGAGGAGCGCTGCGGGATGCGCCATTTGTGAAGCTGGATTGTCAATTTATTGACGATAAACAATGGAAAATACTGCTTAAAGATCCGGACTCTCCTCTTGGCTATGAAAATTATACGATTTACATCAAAAATATGCAGTGCCTTTCCGAACAGCAAGCTTTGGCACTGGAAACTTATTTTGATAATACCTTGGTTTATAAAAGGAATCGATTACTTTTTTCTTATATTCCAAAAGCGCAAAATGCCTTTGAAAAGAGCACGCTTTTAGACTATATTTATGATAAAATTGGGGCGTTGCCTCTGTCGGCGCCCCGGCTTGATGAATATGCAGAAGATATCTCGAGCTTAGCTAGTATCTATTTGAATGAGTTAAATGTCCAGTTTGGCCGGCAAGTCATTGGATTTGAGGCGGGAGCCATTGAGATGATGGGAAATTTCCATTGGTTTGGAAATCTAAAACAGTTTCGCCATGTTATGAGAGAACTTATTATTCTTACAGAAGGCGATTACATTTCGAAAGCTGCTGTTGCTGCCGCTTTACAAAAGCAACTTGCACGCAACCTAATAGAAACGCCAAGCTTGGCATTGAATGGTACGTTATCAGATATAGAAAATAGCATTATACGCGCGGTTTTGGAAGAGGAAGGGATGAATCAATCAAAGGCTGCGAAACGTCTCGGTATTAGCCGGAGTACGCTTTGGCGTAAATTGTAGGACTCTAAGATCGACTTTACAATATTACAGTTTCCTTGCAGTTTGGATATCTCACTAAAATGTGTTTGATAACAATACGTTTTAGTGAGATATTTTTTTATTTTTTCAAATTGTTTCAAAATACTACGTTTTTGGGCAAGGAGTAAATTGACGCTTCAATTGTCTTAATTTAATATAAAGACACCGGGTCCTGGTCTTATTTTAGTGAATCCATCCAATTCTTTTTGGCGAACCACTTATAATTTTTTGGAAAATCAGAGCGCAGGATCGGGGAAGAGGTGTAAGTAGATCGATCGCTTTCCCTTTATTTGCAGATACCCGTAAATGTTTTCAATTATGAAAACAACTTCTACCTTCGGTAAACTTGTGCAGAAGCGCATGACTTTGAGCCCACAAAAAAATGATATTTTATTGAAAGGAGTTTTATTAAATGGAAATGAACGAAATTTTGTGGACAACAATTCGTTCCGAATTGGAGGATGCTGTAGGGCCGGACAATGTGGATTGCTCCATTGCAGACCGTATCACGCATGGAGTGGACGGTTTTTGGATCTCTCACATGCTCGTCGCCAACAACCGAATTCCTCCGATGCCCGATTTTGTTGTGCGGCCTAACTCCACAGAAGAAGTTGCTAAGGTCTTAAAGATCGCTAACTATTACAAGATTTCCGTGATCCCCTTTGGTGGCGCTTCGGGTTCTCAGGGTGGCATCGTTCCTGTCAGCGGAGGTGGAATCGCAATTGATATGAAGCGGATGTCCCGGATTCTGGAATTTGACGAGCAGTCCAATGTTGTCACCTGTGAAACAGGCATCAATTTCCAGCAGTTGGAGTGGTATGTCAACGAGAGAGGCTATTCCACTATGCATATTCCAAGCGCAATCACCTGCGGCACCGTTGGCGGTTTTTTGGCAAACAACGGCATGGGCGTTTTATCCACCAAATACGGAAAGATCGAAGATCAGTGTATAAGCGTGGAAATGGTACTGCCCAGCGGTCAAATTTTGCACACTGCTCCTGTCCCGAAACATTCCTCCGGCCCAGATATGAAGGCCCTGTTTATTGGCTCTGAGGGTACCTTTGGCATAATGACAAAAGCAAGTTTCAAGCTGTTCAAGCTGCCTGAAGCGCGCCTTTTTCGCGGTTTCCTTTTCCCCGATCTTACCAGTGGTATCGCAGCTGTTCGCGAAATGCTTCATGAATATAAGCCTTCGTTGATTCGTCTCTATGACGAAAGCGAAACCACCTCCATCATTAAGAAAATCGTGGGTGTCGGCCGTAAGGGCGCATTTATGAATATGGGTGTGGAAGGCCCTCGGGAGATTGCGGAAATTGAACTGCGCCGTTCCATTGAAATCTGTGCCAAACATGGTGGGGAGGATATGGGTTCTGAGTATGGCGAAAAGTGGTGGGAGAGCCGTGTTACATTCTTTTATCCCGACCATGTTTTTGCATATCCCCAGATGTTCGGTACCATTGACACTTTGGCTCGGTATAGCAAAATTGAGAATATCTACTGGGCTATGAAAGATGCCATTGAAAGCAAATATGACAACGTCAGATTTCTTGCGCACTTTTCTCACTGGTATGACTGGGGCGCAATGATGTATGGCCGATTCGTGGTGAACAATCCTACGGTGGTGGAACCCATTGAGGCTATTCGGTTACATAACCAGATGTGGCAGACTGGCCTGCATGCTGCGATTCAAGCCGGTGGTGTGGTTAATGACCATCATGGCACGGGACTTAAGCTTGGTAAGTTTATGAAGGAACAGTATGGCTCCGATATGTTCGTATTCGAAGGCCTGAAAAAAATGTTTGATCCCAATGGAATAATGAATCCTTACAAGATGGGCGTTTAATATTGGATTTCCGATAAGCTCCAATCATTTCAATTATTCATATAAGTAGGAGGATGAATCCATGTTTTCTCAGGATGCAAAAAATCATATTGCAGCTTGCCGTATCTGCTTCATGTGCCGGCACCTTTGCCCTATTGGTCTGGCAACCGGAAAAGAGGCGCACACGCCTCGTGGCAGAGCTATATTGGCTCAGTACAGTGATGGTTCTAATCAGGGTGCGGAAATTTTTAAAGAATCTGTTATTGATTTCTATCAGTGCGCCCTTTGCAACGCTTGCGCCGATTGGTGTGAAACCAGCTACGAGCCTGCCAAGTTTATCCGGGAGGCAAGACGCGAAGCGGTAGCGCAAAATGTGCTGCCTGAAAAAGTAGCTCCTGTTGTTGATCAGGTGTTGTCCACTGGCAGCCTGTTCGCAGAGAAAGAGGATATTGCCGCTTCGGCCGACGGCCTGCCCAAAACAGCGGATGTACTGCTTGTGCTGGGCGACACTGCCCGGGCCAAGACACCACAGATTGCAAAAGCTGTTGTCAGTCTGCTGAAAAAAGCTGGTGTCGATTTTACTCTATTGCGCGACGAACCGCCTGTTGGCGCCATGATGTACGATCTGATTGGTGAAACCGCTGAAGTCCAGGCTACGGCTAACACTTTCGCACAGGCTGTCGCTGAAACAAATTGTAAGCATGTGGTCGTTTTGGATCCCGCCGATGCAAAGATTCTTCTGGCGGATTATCCACGCTGGGATTGTACGCTGTCCGCGGAAGTACATACGGCGACTGCATATGTCGCTCAGCTTCTGAAAGAGAACAAGCTGGTTATTACAAAAAAAGCCGCCGATCAGAAGGTATGCTACCACGATCCCTGCCGGCTGGCACGTGATCTGGATGAGACGGAGCCCGCACGGGAAATCATTGCCGCTATGGGTGCCGAGATGCATGAAATTTTCCTGAATAAGACGAATACCAGATGCTGTGGCGGAGAATGTGTAGCTGCACACTCTCCCGAGATTACCAAGATGACTGCGAATGCGCGGCTTGTGCAGGCAAAAGAT
This sequence comes from Anaerotruncus rubiinfantis, assembly GCF_900078395.1. NCBI lineage: Bacteria > Bacillati > Bacillota > Clostridia > Eubacteriales > Oscillospiraceae > Anaerotruncus > Anaerotruncus rubiinfantis. The sequence goes on from NZ_FKLA01000008.1 coordinate 500,773, forward strand.
ACGGGTGCCGAGACGATGCTTTGTGCTTGCCCAGGATGCTATGACATCTTTAGCGCCGGCCGTACAGAGAATTCCATTGAAATTGAGGATATCTTTGTTCTTCTTGACCGCTGTTGCTAAAAAAGAACCGAAGAAAGGGGATGTACACTGGATGAATAGTTATACAATCGGTGTAGACTTTGGCGGAGGCGCGGCAAAAGCGACTCTGCTCAGAGAAGATGGTACTGTTGTCACGATTTCTCAGCGTGAATATCCCACATACTACCCCGAGAACGGGTGGGCAGAGCATGACCCGGATGGACACTATGATGCGTTATGCTATTGCATTCGCACATTATTCGAGAAGTCCGGTGTTGCCCCGGATGCAGTGTCAGCTCTGGCAATTTCTGCGGGGTCTCAGCAAGCTGTCTATCTGGACGAAAACGACAGGCCCGTCCGCCGGGCGATCTATTGGAGTGATAATCGGGGCGCGGCCTATGCGCAGGACCTGTGGCAAAATCATCGTGACCTGGTATATTCCCAGTGCTTTAATGTGGCGGCTCCCAGCCGAACATTGACACATATGATGTGGATCCGGGATCATGAACCGGAGAATTATAAACGCATCAAAAAAATTCTGTTTATGAAGGACTACATTCGTTACCGTCTCACTGGCGACTTTGTCACCGACTTTATCGATGCTATGGGATCTTTGATGATGGATGTCCCAAATCGGAGATGGTCGGAGGAGCTCTGTGCTTTTGCGGGGCTCTCTCCCTCCATCTTGCCCAAGATTATCAATCCCGAGGATATCATCGGACCACTTACGCCGCAGGCGATCGCTGACACAGGTCTTAGCCCGCGCACAAAGGTCGTGACAGGATCGACAGATACGGTGCTGGAAGTCTATGCCAATGGAGCGATCAGTCAGGGGGACGCCACCATCAAGTTGGCGACAGCCGGTCGGATTTGTGTCATCACAGACCGGCATTTGGACGATCCCATGCTTATCAACTACCTGCACCTAGTCCCAGGCCTGTGGTATCCAGGAGCTGGCACCAAATCATGTGCATCTTCCTTCAGATGGTACCGGGATACGCTATCAGCAGGGGAGATGATGCAGGCGGAAAAAGACGGGCGGGACGCTTATGATCTGATGGATGAAATGGCGGCCGCCATACCTCCGGGGAGCGACGATCTCTACTTCCATCCCTATTTGCAAGGAGAAAACACCCCTTATTATGACAGTGACCTAAGGGCAAGCTTTATAGGCGCACGCCTTTTCCATACAAAGGCGCATTTTACAAGAGCGGTGCTGGAAGGCGTTGGTTACTCGATGAAGGACAGCCTTGACCGAGTGGTGAGCACGGGCGCAACGGTCAAACAGGCAAATATTCTGGGAGGCGGCGCAAAGTCTCCACTGTGGCGTCAAATCATTGCTGATATGCTGGGCGTAGAGCTTGTTATGACAAAAAACAGCGACTCTTCTCTGGGTGCGGCGATGTTGGCAGGCGTGGGAATCGGAATGTTTTCCTCTTATGAGAGCAGCGTGAAAACCTGCGTGAAACATGATCCCACAGTTCATGTGGTTCCAAATCCGGAGACGGCGGGGATTTATGCGGAGAAATTTAAAATCTATAGGGAAATCCATGATGCAATGGCCCCGGTTTATAAAAAGATCAGCAGACCATGATCTCCAATATCTAAAGTCTTGATAAAGCAAAAGCTTATGTCCTATAAACAAAAATTTTACCTCAAAAAAGAAAGGACTGCACTGATATGAAAAAGAGAATCGTTGCCTTGTTGTTAAGTGGATTGACTCTCGCATTACTTGTTGCGTGCGGAAACAACAATCAGCCCGCGGCCAGTGACAGTACAGCCAGCAGCCCCGAAACAGCGGGTAGTGGAGAAGTGTATGAGCTGTCTCTGGGCCATATCCAAAACCCTGGACATGACCTGTATATTGCAATCGAAAATTTTGCCAAGGCAATGGAAGAACAGTCAAATGGAAAAGTAAAGATCACTGTTTATCCTAGCAGCCAATTGGGCACTGAACGGGAAATGATTGAGCAGTGCATCATGGGAACTCTGGATATCACTCACAGCGATCCTGCAGGGTGGTCTACCGGACTTAGCCTGCCTGAAGTAGGCGTATTTGGGCTTCCGTTTCTCTATGATGGACTGGAGTCTCAAAAAGCGCTAATCGAAGAGGTGGCGCTGGAAGAACTTCAGAATCGTATGATTCCGAAAGGAGTACATCCATTCTTGATTTATTCCAACGGTATCCGTCACACCATCTGTAAAACCAAACCGATCAATACGATGGAGGATCTGTCAGGTCTGAAGATGCGCTGCCCCGAAAATCCTCTGTTTGTTGACACTTGGAATCTTTTGAAATGCCAATCTGTTACCATGCCTTGGGGGGAAGTTTATACGGGCCTTTCTCAAGGGGTTGCGGATGCGGCCGAAGCTGACGCTGTCGGTATTGTGAATACGAACCTGCAGGAAGTGGGCAAGTATTATTCCCGCACAGCACACATGGGCGGCTTGTTTATCATCTCCATGAATGTGGACAAGTGGAACAGCCTTCCTGCGGATATCCAGCAGCTGTTCGTCAAAGTGGCTACCGAAAGTTCGGAAATGCAGATCAAGAATCGCAAAACCTCCGATGATGCGGCCGAAAAGGCCATTGCTGATGCGGGTGTGCAGATCAACGACGTCAGCGCCGAAGAGCGCCAAAAGATGCGTGAAGCAGTCCAGCCTATGTATGATGAATATATCGAACAGTACAATATGGAAGATCTTGTCAAACGTATGATGGAGGTTGTTGGATAACTGAAGTTACAACGTTCTCCTTCCTTCGTTGTGTAGGCCGAAAATGTTTTCGGTCTACACAACAATTTTCACAAGGATCATCAGGAGGAATGTTATGAAAAATTTTGAAAAAATCGATAGAGGATTTGAGACGGTACAGACCATGATCAGTATGATATTTTTTATCATCATGCTGTTTCTGGGCGCCGTGCAAGTAATTGGGCGGTACGCGTTCAGCGCTTCTCCGCCTTGGTGTGAGGAACTGATCCGTTTTTCCTGTATTTGGATGGTGTTCATTGGCTCTGGGCTGACCATTCGGGATGACGCCCACGTATCGGTAGATATCCTGCTTGGCTTTATGAAGAACAACAAGGCTCGTTGTTGGCTGTATGTTATTTCCCGATTAACTGCCGTTGTCTTTCTGATTCTATTTTTCCCGGCTTCCATTGATCTGATAGTTAGATCTGGATCTTCGCGAGCCGCTGCGCTTCCGCTTCCTTATACTTATGTCTATTTGGCAATCCCGGTAGGTATTGTAAGTATGCTGCTTTCTTATGTCAGCGCAATCCCCAAATATTCCATCAAATATAAGAAAGGAGAGCTGTAGGATGCTTGTATTTGCAGCGGTTAGTCTTTTGCTCTTCCTTGTAATTGGAGTTCCGGTTAGTTTTGCAATTGGCCTTTCGGGAGTCCTGGCGCTGATGTTTTGCAGCGATGTACCAATCCTGATGGCGGTACAACAAATGGTTCGAGGGATGAATTCCTTTCCAATGATGGCAGGTCCTTTTTTTATTCTTGCAGGTGAAATTTTGGGCGGTGCCAGATTGTCAGAACGGATCATTAATTTTGCCAGATCCCTTGTATCATGGGCAAGAGGTGGTTTGGGATATGTGTGTGTCGTTGCAAACATGATTTTTGCCGGTATTTCAGGTTCCGGCGCCGCCACCATGAGCGCAATCGGTTCTCTTACTGTTCCAGAGCTGGATAAGGCAGGCTATGAACGGCCATTTGTTGCCGCGCTGATTGCGGGTTCCGGTTCCTTAGGCCCCATTATTCCTCCCAGCGTGAATATGATTGTCTATGGTTCATTGACTGGGTATTCCATTGGTAAACTGTTTATCGGCGGCCTTGGCCCCGGAATCCTGATTGGTTTATTTTTGATGGTTTTCTGTTATTTTTATGCACGCAAAAAAAATATTGATCCGCCTGCCGCCCGCTTTGACTGGCGGGCTTTGTGGAAGAGTTTCAAAGACGCCTTCTTTGCATTGGTTACTCCGCTGATCATCATCGGAGGCGTGATCACCGGCATTTTCACTGCGACAGAAGCCGGTATCATCGCATGTTTATATGGCCTTATCTGCGGTTTCTTTTTCTATAAAACACTGACGATCAAGGATATGGTTCCCATTTTCAGACGTGCGATTTCCTCTTCTGCCATGCTGATTGTGTTGATGGGTATTGCCAATATCTATTCTTACATTTTTGCAAAGGAAGCTGTGGGAGACAGCATCAAGGAATTCCTTTTGGGCGTGTCCAGCGATCCGACGGTGATCGTTCTGCTCGTTATCGGTATTATGCTGGTAATTGGCTGCTTCATGGAAACAGTGGCCGCGATGGTTGTTATTCTTCCCGTCATTTATCCCATCGTTATGAGTTTGGGCGTAGACCCGCTTGTATTCGGCGTGCTGTTCTCCATCTCCACCGTGGTAGGAGGGCTAACCCCGCCTGTGGGGCTGTATCTTTTCCTCTCCATGAATATGACCAAAGCTCCCTTCAAGAGCGTCATTCGTTATATGTATCCGGTTGTGGGAATTGTGCTGCTGGTTATGATTTTGATTCTCATATTCCCGGCAATCGCGACATTCATGCCGGATTTGCTCATGGGATAGTATTTTGTGTCCACATCTGATTGATTTCGAGGAGGAAATTATTATAATGCTAGATTCACGAACTCGTGCATTTGGTTCTGCCATGACCTATATCCAAGGACCAGGGGAATTGGACAAGATTGAAGAATATAGCCGTGTCTATACCAATCGCGTTTTTTTCTTAATTGATGGTTTTCTGTTTCCGACTCTTAAAGAGCGTATTGAAAATATTTTTAGCAAAAGCGATTCCGTATGTATCTGTGAAGCCTGCAGAGGCGAGTGCTGTTATAGCGAAATTAACCGGATTACAGAACTGGTCAAGGAACATAAGGCTGGCTTGATTGTTGGCGCCGGAGGAGGCAAGACCATCGACATTGCCAAAATGGTGGCGAATTCGCTTTTCTTTCCCTACTTCATTGTTCCCACTTCTGCGGCTACGGATGCGCCGGTCAGCGGTTTGGCAGTAGTGTATACGGACACCGGAGAGCATCTGGAAGCCGTTATGCTCAAGCGCAGCGCCGACATCGTCTTAATGGACTCAAACCTGATTGCTGGAGCTCCAATCAGACTGTTCCGGGCGGGAATGGCAGATGCGTTGGCCACATGGTTTGAAGCTCAGGCGCGCGAACGATCCGAGTCTCCGAACAATATCGGAAAAGGGTATCTTCGCTGTAAAGCAGGTATGGCGATTGCTCGCCTATCCTATGATTTGCTTATGGAGGATGGCCTGCGTGCACTTAGAGACTTGGAGATAGGCGCTGTTACCGATGCGGTGGAAAACATCATCGAAACCAATACGCTGTTGAGTGGTCTTGGGTTCCAGAACACCGGTTGCAGCGTGGCACATGCAATTCATGCCGGCCTCGCGGAGCTCCCGGAGACCCATTCCTACCTACATGGCGAAAAGGTAGCTTTTGGCATCGTCTGTGGGTTTGCTTTTGAAAATACACCCATGGATATTGTTGATAAGGTGATGCAATTCATGGTGGAAGCTGGTATCCCTGTGACGCTTTCAGACCTTGGCGTAGAGGCGACCCCGGAAAATATCTTTAAAATCGCAGATAAGGTTGTTAATCGTAACAGGACAATTTATGCAGAGCCGCTGGTCATTAATATCGACACTGTTTCTGCGGCCATTATTTCTGCCAACGCGCTGGGTGAGCGCTATAAGGCGCGTTTTAAGAACAAATAAATTTGGTCAGGCGGTGTTGCTGTTTGAATATTTTGGTATTACTCAAACAAGTGCAAAAATCGGAAGAAGTTCGGCTCAAGGAGGATTTTTCCATTGACCGTTCCAGAGGTAAGCAAGAACTGAACCCGGCAGACAAAAGCGCTTTGCTGGCAGCTTCCGAACTGAGGCAGAAACTTGGAGGCCAAATTACTTGTATCACCATGGGGCCGGAATCTGCAAAGGCAGTATTATATGAGGGCGCAATGTATGGAGCGGACCGCCTGATCCATATTTGCGACCCTGCCTTTGCAGGCTCCGACACTTTAGCAACATCGAGAATTCTTGCAAGGGCAATTGAGCGAGCGGGCCTCCCGGATATCATTTTGTGTGGAAGGCGTACAATTGATGGGGAAACCGGACAGGTCGGGCCCCAGCTTGCTGCCCGCTTACATTATTCCTGTATCAGCAATGTCACATCTGTCGAAAAAGCAGAAGTGAGTTCGATCCATATTCGTCGCCTGTTAGAAGACCGGATACATACCCTATCAGGGAGGCTGCCGCTTGTCCTGTGTATGTGTGAAAGCAATATCTTAAGTCAGTTGCCAACATTAAAGCAGATCCGTATGGCCTCCTCGATTGTTATCGAGCGTATCAGCAACCAGGAGCTCAAGCTTTCCTCCAAGGAATATGGGAAAGGCGGTTCCCCAACACAAGTTAGATCTGTCCAAACACGGATGCAGGGCCTTAGAAATACGCGATTTATATCAAACTTAGAGGATATGACGGTGCAAATATGCCATCGTATCCAAAAGCAAGAGGAGGAGGAGACGTGAAAGGTGAATATTGGGTGTGTGCCGGTTCGGAGTCCGCTTCCGCGCTGGGATTGCTCTCATTCCTTCGTTCATCGTTATCTGCGTCTGATGCTACGGTCGCTGTGATTTCGTCAGATTCTCAGACGGAAGCGCTTTTTGCCGCGGGAGCGCACAAGCTATATGCGGTGCCCGATGCTTCCGAAGAACGCCTCGTATGGGATGTTGTTGACTTGTGCCGGAAACACTTGCCGGTTGTCCTTTTGTTCCCCGCCACCATTCGGCTGCGTCAGGCCGCGTCTCAGATTTCGGCCATACTTGAATGTGGGCTATGTGCAGACTGCACAGGGCTTTCTCTGCAGGACGACGGACAATTGCTCATGATCCGCCCGGCCTATGGCGAACATTTGATTGCTGAGATTTTGTGCAAGCACACACACCTTCAAATGGCTACTGTTCGCCCGGGAATTTTTCTTCCTTCGTTTTGTTATTCGCGGTACGGCGAAATCGTTTCTACCTGTTCACGATCTGAAAAAACCTTTGAAGGCCTGATTACACTTCTGGAGGAAACTTCTCTGCATCAGGAGCCGCTGTCCGATTCCCGGCTTATTATAGCGGGTGGCAAGGGGATCGGCAGTCAAGGATTTTCAAAATTGCGGCAGCTTGTCTCGTTGACAGGTGCCTCTCTCGGCGCTAGTCGGGCGGCCGTGAACGCCGGTTATGCACCTTACTGCTATCAAGTCGGGTTGACCGGGACGATTGTGCACCCTAAGACTTATATTGCGTTCGGAATCTCCGGCGCGGTTCAGCATCTAGCTGGGATGAATGCGTCAGGTTATGTTATTGCGGTCAACACCGACCCCAAAGCGCCCATCTTCGACTATGCAGACCTTTCTTTTGTGGGATCATGGGAGCCTCTGGTAGACGCGCTAATCCAGCATTTTTCAGCTAAGCAGTTCAGTTGAATCCACATGAGCTTGCAGAGTTGCATTGTACGGTACTTCCTGAAAAAGTCGGAATGAAACCGTCCTTATGAACCTGAGGATAAAACATCGATAGACAGAGCAGAAGGAGGATATGGGAGAAAAGATCACTTAAGTGGCCAAGGTATTGGACATGGAAAAGCGCCATTACCCTATAGGTAGTGGTGACCGGTCATTTGGCTTATCAATAAAAAGTCTGTCAAGTGAAAGGCGCCACGTTGCTTGTAGGGCGGAGCAAGAATCCGGGCCTGTGTGCGTTTAATATACCATTAACCTTTCGGCTACTGATACCTAATTTTTAATTCGTATAGTAGGGGGAATTAATATGAAGCCTAGAATCGGAATTACAATGGGTGATCCCGCAGGAATTGGAGCGGAGATCACTGTAAAAGCGCTCGCGCATGAGGAAATTTATGGACAGTGCATTCCTATTGTTATTGGAGACTATGTTCCATTAAGGGAAGCCATTGATTTTTGTGGATTAAAACTCAATTTGCGGGAGATACAGTCCGCTGAAGAAGCCCAGGGGAATTTTGGGACAATCGACTACATAAATTTGGATCTGTTGACTCCGGGAAGCTTCACCTATAAAAATGTACAGAAGTTGTGTGGAGAAGCATCTTTTCAGTATATCGTCAAGGGGATTCAGATGGCCATGGATCGCAAAATTCAGGCGGTTGTCACGGGTCCGATCAACAAGGAATCGATCAATCTGGCCGATCACCATTACAGTGGCCACACGGAGATCTTTGCCGATTATACCCATACTCCAGATTATGCGATGCTGTTGATCGGTCAAAACCTCAAGGTCATTCATGTGACAACACATTGTTCGATGCGGGACGCATGCGATTACATTAAACACGACCGCGTGCTGTCTGTGATCAAATTGGCGGATGAAGGGATGCGCCTTTTGGGAAATGGGAACCCCAAAATCGCGGTCGCGGGACTGAACGCGCACAGCTCTGAAAACGGCCTGTTCGGCTGGGAGGAAGAAAAAGAGATTATCCCGGCGATCGAGGATGCCCGGAAGGTGGGAATTTGTGTGGATGGTCCGGTTCCGCCAGACACGGTATTTGTGAAATGTGCGGCGGGGCAATACGATATTGTAGTCGCTATGTATCATGACCAGGGACACATTCCTTTGAAGCTAAGCGGATTTAAACTGGATTTGGAAACCAACCGCTATTCCTCTCTCAGTGGTGTAAACTGTACGATTGGGCTGCCGATCATCCGTTCTTCTGTAGATCATGGTACCGCTTATGGGAAAGCCGGCGAGGGCCGTGCCAATGAAGAAAGTATGATGGACGCCATTCAAACCGGAATCATTATGGCAAAAAACAAATTTGATTTGTAAGGGATGCAGGATATGAATCAAAAAACAATGTGTGGAGTTTTGAAAGAAAGTCCGGCTCCCGGTGCAGTTTACCGCACCGACCTGCCGGTTCCCAAAGTAGGTCCCAATGACATTCTGGTCAAGATTCGTGCAGTTGCTATCTGTGGCACGGATCTACATATTATGGAATGGAACGCTTATGCATCCGAACGCGTACCGGCCCCAATGGTATTCGGGCATGAATTTTCTGGCGATATTGTTGAGGTTGGCTCAAATGTAACTGAGTTCAAGGTGGGTGATCGGATTGCGGCCGAGACGCATATCCCTTGCAACCACTGCCAGCAATGCGTAACCGGTCACCGTCATATTTGCGAAAATATGAAGATCATCGGCGTGCATGTACCTGGCGCGTTTGCTGAGTACATCTCTATTCCGCAGGATTGCGCCTATAAAATAGCCGACAGCGTCAGCTATAAAATGGGAGCGATGCTGGAGCCCATGGGCGTCGGCGTTCATGGTGTTTCTGTTGCTGATGTGGAAGACAAAAATGTTGTGATTTTTGGTTGTGGTCCGATTGGCCTAATGGCGATTGGTGCGGCTAAGGTTTGGGGTGCGAAAAAGATTGTTGCCGTTGACGTATTTGACGACAAGTTGGAAATTGCCAAAAAAATGGGCGCGGCTGTCTGCGTAAACTCCAAGTTCCAAGTAGCCACGGAAATCATTCCAAAGGCATTTGACGGTGCATATGCCGATGTTGTGATCGATTATACAGGCGCAAATTCGGCCATTTTACAGGGACTTGCCTCTGTTAAAAAGGGTGGGAAAATGGTTCTGGTGGGATTGACAAATAAAGAATTAAGTCTCGATTTGTCAAACCAGATCATTTATAAGGAGCTGACGATCGTTGGCGTAACAGGCCGGCTGATGTATCAAACCTGGAAAGAGTGTGAAGAAATTCTGGAATCTGACGACTTTCATTTAGACGCCGTGGTAGGCGGTATTTATCCGCTGGAATCATTTCAGTCCGCTTTTGATGACATTCAGGCTGGAAAGCCCGGAAAAATGATTTTAGTACCTAGGACATCACAAGATATTGAATGAGCATGCAAAAATGGTACGGTTTTTAATTCTTGCAGATGATTTCACAGGAGCAATGGACACCGGCGTTCAGTTTTCGAAAAAGGGGTTTCGGACTTGGGTAACCGCCGAGCGCTTCCCGGATTTCAAATATCTGTTTTCTAAATATGACGTTTTGTCCATGGATTTGGAAACGCGGCATTTGACAAAAGAGGAAGCATATGCGGTTGTATATCGGACTGCTTTGGCTGCCTACAAGGTAGGGGTTCGTCATTTTTATAAAAAAACGGACTCCGCTTTGCGTGGGAACATTGGAGCTGAATTATCCGCACTGCTAGATGCATCCAAAATGGATGTGCTGCACTTTGCTCCTGCTTTTCCTCAAAATGGACGTATCACAAAAAATGGGCTCCAGTATGTAAATGGGACACTTTTAGAAAACAGCGTTTTCGCAAAAGACCCCTTTGAGCCAATAAAATTCAGTAGTGTGTCAGATATCATTTTCCAACAAAGCAAAACACCTGTAATCCAGATTTCAGCCGATGGGAATTGGGGGAGCACAGATGTTTCTCCTACTCCTAAAATAGTTGTCTATGATGCCAGTACGGATGCTGATTTGGATAAAATTGGAGGTCGTGTCTTTAAGGAAGATGAGACGTGTGTTTTATCCGGATGCGCCGGATTTGCAGATGCTTTGTGCAGAATACTTCCCGATCAGATCAAACATCCCTTCTGTAGAAGCCCGGAAGAAACCGTGTTATTAGTGGCGGGAAGTGTAAATCAAATTACGATTGACCAAATGCAATATGCCAAAGAGATAGGTTATGCATCATTTACTCTAACACCAGCACAAAAATACTCCTCAGATTTTGTACAAGGCGGAGAATGTGAAAGGTTAGCAAAGCAGATTGCAGATACGATTAAAAAACACAAACGTGTGTTGATCGAGTCAGTCAGCGAAAGAAGCCAGTTGAATGTGGCGGATGCCTGCCAGAGAGACGGCTTTTTCATAAAAAAAATGCGGGGGCTTGTCTGCAAAAATATCAGCGAGTTGGTTGTCATGGTTTTCAAGCAGGTCAAGCTTGGAAGCCTGGCTGTATTCGGTGGTGATTCTCTTTACGAAACCATGAAACGGCTCGGAAGCAAAGGAATAGAACCACAGATGGAGTTGTCTTCTGGTGTGGTGGTGTCTATGTCGCAAGTAAATGATCAGCCGTTTTGTGTGATATCGAAGTCTGGAGGACTTGGTACCTTAGAGCTCGCGGAACAAATCGATCGATTTATGGCAGAATCTAGGGATGCAAATTATTTCCAATAACGGAAAAAGTATTTTCAGACAGCCGCGCTGCACACGATTTTTGTCACAGAATGAATGTTTGGCGTTTTTGAAGCTGATTTTCTATTGTCATTACGGAATAATGCTATAAAAAGAAGTGCATCAAAAGAGCGGAAGATGCGGTGCCTTCCCACAATCGTACATTTTAAATCAGGTGGAGAGCGACATAAAAACAGGGGTGAGAAAATGACTCTCGCCCCTGTTTTTATATCGCGATATCCTCCAGTTCCAATTGGAACTGGAGGAATTTTTTGTATGTCAGATTCCATGATTTGTGGCATACTGTTTCGTTAGATGTTAAGTATTTTTGCTATTAATCTAACCTTGATTCTAGTCTCTCAACTCAAAAAACGAAAACCTTGCGAATCGGCTAGATAAGCCAATTTACAAGGTTTTCGTTCTGTGGTGGAGACGAAGGGGATCGAACCCTCTACCTCTTGAATGCCATTCAAGCGCTCTCCCAGGTGAGCTACGCCCCCAGATATGGTGATCCATCGGAGATTCGAACTCCGGACACCCTGATTAAAAGTCAGGTGCTCTGCCGGCTGAGCTAATGGATCATTCTGCGCAGTCAGAACAGAAGCACTCTGTACGACGCTAGATTATTATAGCAAACAGAGGAGGGCTTGTCAACTATTTTGCCAGAATTTTTTACAGAAAACTGATTTGACAAATCCCGACAGAAAAACCCTAGTGACAAAAATTATAAAAAGGGGTAAAATAAGAACATATATTCGGCTTGACGGGAGATGAGCTGTATGGCAAATGCGCAGCAGGACATCCGTGCACTGCGCGGTGTAGGCGAGCAGCGCGCACAAACGCTGCAAAAGCTTGGCGTCAGGACTGTTGGAGACCTGTTGATGCATTACCCGCGCGGGTATATCGACCTGTCCAAACCCTGTGAAATCGCTGCCGCACCGCTTGAGACGCCATGCTCGGTGCTGGCGACAGTGATCAAAAAACACGGAGAGGCGCGTCTGCGCGGAGGGCTCAAGCTCTATAAGATCACAGTCGCGGATGATTCCGGATCGATGACGCTTATTTTTTATAATGCCAAATTTACTGTTGACGCGTTGGAATATGATGTTCCATATCTTTTTTACGGAAGGGTCGAAGGCAACCTTCTGCGCCGTACAATGAATGCGCCTCAGGTTTATCCGGCGCGGGCGGACCGCCCCTATCTTCCGGTTTATCCGCTGACGCAGGGGCTCTCTGCAAAGGTGTTGACCGGATTGGTGGAACAGGCGCTCTCACAGAATCCGCAGCTGCCGGAGGTGCTTCCGAAACCAATCAGGGAACGTTACGGGTTGGATGGCATCATGGAGGCAATTCGGGGAATCCATCTGCCCGCGTGTACAGAAGCTTTGGAACGAGCGAAAAAACGGCTCATCTTCGAAGAACTCTTTACGCTTGCCGTGGGCGTGGGGATGCTGAAAACGCGTGCGCAGACCTGCCGGGCGGCCTCGATGCAGCCGCATTCATTGCAGAAATTTTATGATGCGTTGCCGTTTACCCTGACCGGTGCGCAACAGCGCGCGATCGGCGACCTGACAATGGATATGCAGCGCACAGTCCCGGCAAACCGCCTGGTCCAGGGAGACGTCGGATCGGGAAAGACGATGGTTGCCGCGGCGGGAGCCTATTTTGCATTCCTATCGGGCGCACAGTCAGCCATTATGGCTCCTACCGAACTGTTGGCACGGCAGCATTATGAGGGACTTTTACCGCTCCTGTCCGGGCTTGGGATGCGGGTCGGACTGCTTACCGGATCGATGCCGCCTGCACAAAAGCGGGAGATGCACGCGAAGCTGGCGGCAGGAGAGATCGACCTCTGTGTCGGGACCCATGCGCTTCTTTCACATGGGGTGGAATTTCAAAATCTTGCACTGGTCGTCACTGATGAACAGCATCGGTTTGGCGTCGCGCAGCGCGCCGCGCTTCAGCAGAAGGGTCGGCATGCGCATACGCTGGTCATGTCAGCCACGCCGATCCCACGCACTTTGGCGCTTATGGTTTATGGGGAACTGGATATCTCGGTGATTGATGAGCTGCCGCCAAACCGCAAACCGATTATGACCTACAAGATCAGCTCAGGAAAGCGCGACAGGGCGTTCAGTTTCATCCGGAAACATCTGGATCAGGGTTTGCAGGCATATATTGTCTGTCCCCTGATTGAAGCGGGTGAGGAGCAGACCGGCATGCAGGCCGCGAGCGATTACGTCCTGTCGCTGGCTTCGGGTGCGTTTTCCGGTTACACGGTGGGGCTTTTGCATGGGAAGATGAAGGCAGCCGATAAAGATCGGACGATGTCCGATTTTAAGGATGGGAAAATCCAGCTTTTGGTTTCCACCACTGTGGTGGAGGTGGGAGTGGACGTGCCGAACGCGGTGATCATGATGGTCGAGAACGCCGAACGCTTTGGCCTGAGCCAGCTGCATCAGCTGCGCGGACGGGTTGGGCGCGGCAGGGCGCAAAGCTACTGCATTCTGCTTTCCGACAGCCGCAGTCCGGATACGCTGGACCGGCTTCAGATGCTCTGCCGCTCGCAGAGCGGTTTCGAGCTGGCCGAATACGACTTGAAAACGCGCGGTCCGGGAAATTTCCTCGGCCAGCAGCAGCATGGCCTGCCGCAGCTGCGTATCGCGGACCTTTCCACCGACGTGCGCCAGGTGGAAGAAGCGCAGGAGGCGGCGCGGATCGTGCTGGCGCAGGATCCAGCACTCGAAGCGCCGGAACACGCCGCGCTCAAAACCGCCGTTGAACGAATGATGGATGCCGTTGGGGACAGGCCCAATTGACGCGGCCTGCCCGGTTCAGCCGTACAGCCTGCGCTGTCCGGCATTCGCCGGAGCGCGCCGACGGCGCGACGGCCGCTCGAAGGGGGCCGCAGGCCCCCTTCGGAACGGGCCGCAGGCCCCCTTCGGAACCCCCGCAGGGAGCCGTCTGCGACGGCCCGCCGCCAAAAGCGGCGGATGAGGTACAAGGAGTGCCTGCGGCACGATTTGAGCCTTTCACTTTGGAAGGAAGGGGGCCGTGGGGAAGGACGAGGAGCACGAAAGACTTGCGGACGGGAGCCGCAAGTCTTTCGTGCTTCAGAGTGGGTAAATATTGAGGCGTTTGATTTTTCCTTCGCTGTCGATTTCGGAAAGGAAGGCGGTGACCGGAACGACTTTGCCGTTATAGGTGATGAAATACCAGACGGTAGTGTCGTTGAGGTGTTTCACTGAAGTGATCCGGAATGGGCCGCCATTAAAGCCGAATTTATGATGGAACATCATTTCGATGGCCATTTTCCCTTCGAGATGCAGGGTATCCTGCCCTACTTTGATGAGCGAGGAATCGTGCAGTACGCCGTAATCGTTAAAGAGGTCCGCAAGGCAAGCGCAGTTGCCTTCCTGCATGCAGTGGATATATTGTTCGAGAATTTTCATCGTTCGGATGCTCCTTTCCTTAAATCTGTTCCGAGCGCAGCAGCGCGTCAATGCCGCCGTCCACAAAGAGAATGATACCGTTGATCCCGCTTGCTTCCTTTGAGGCAAGGAAACAGATGCCGTTGGCGATTTCGACCGCATCGAGGAATTCCCGGCGGCCGTACCGGGTGGGGATCGGGATCAGCAGCGCGGCATCCATCTGCGCGGCGGTCATACTCTGGGTCATGGGGGTGGTGGTGTTGCCGGGCGCGACCGCGTTAATCCGCAGCCCGTCCGCAGCCCAGGAGGGCGAAACCCGGCGCACCCATTTGGCGAGCGCGCGTTTGGAGGAGCTGTAAGCGGATGGGGCCAATTCGCGCGGGAGGTCTTTGGCAAATTCCATCGCGCGTTCTTCATCCATGACATTGGCGAGCATGTCGACCCAGTCCATCCGTACCGTCATATTGGTGATCGAGTTGGAGGAGGTGATGACACAGCATCCTTTTCTCATTTTGAGCAGATCGCGGACTCCTTCGGCCAATTGAACCGAAGCGAAAAAGTTGAGCGCGAAGATCACGGGGATCGGCGCGGTGGGGCCGACGCCTGCATTGCAGATCATTGCGTCGATGCCGTCCGGAAAACGCCGGTGGACTTCTGCGATGGCGCCTTTTCGGCCTTCCGGGGTGGAAAGGTCGGCGGTGTAATCGCCGCCCTTGTAGTCAATATTGAATACCTCATGCCCTTGTTCCTGCAATTTCTCTCGGGCAGCGGCACCGATGCCCGTCGTCGCGCCGGTCATGACATAGATTGCCATTGATGCATTCCTCCATTCTATGAATGATAATAATTTATTGGATGCTTTTAGATTATCATCCGTTTTTTAAATTGTCAATTTTAATATTTCTTTCACAATCGGTATTTAATGCGCTTTGATGGAGCTTTTAATGAGATTTTAGTTGATTCGAATTGATAAAAAATTATCTTATACAAATATGGTATATTTTAAAGGGCCATTCTTTGGAAACTCGCACAAAACAAAGGAAAAGCCAGCCGGAAACGGCTGGCAATCTATATAAAAATGAAAGAAATTTTTCTCCATGCTGCAACATAAAACTCCCCGGCCAATCGGTCGGGGAGTTTGGTTTTACGCTTTGCGGATGACGCCCATAGGGGTTTGTTCGCTGCACTGGCCAAGGGGGTTGTCCTTGAGAATTTTGCAGAGCAGGCCGCGGTCGATTGATTTGTCCGAGGTGCCGAGGATCTGTCCCTCGAGGTCGTTGATGTCGGTGATGGCAACCGGGTGCCCGATTTTTTTTGCGATATCGGCGGCCACCTCGTCCGGCTTGTCCGGGCCGAGGACGACATATTCATTATATGGCGGAAGGGTAAAATCACAGGGCCCGTCGATACTGCGCGCCTTGTAGCCGGCAATATTGTAGAACCATCCGCGGATACCGAACAGCTTACCAACGGCGGAAACCGCCGCCGCAAAAAGGATGCGGATAGTACCGCATTCCCGCAGGGCCATTTCCATGGTTTCGGGCATCGCGAGGCCGATGCCATAGGGGGTGCGCAGAACAAAACGGCTTAAAAACCGCGCCAACGGGCGGGGATGGATGTCCTTCAGGGGGATGGCGCGTTTCTGGGTGCAGGCGACCGCTTTCTCGGTGATGAAAAGGATGTCGCCATCCTGCAGGACCGGGGAGCCATACTTGTCCGCAACCTCAACAATGTTGTCCGCATCGGTGATGACATGGGTTTTGATGCAGAGCCTGCGGTAATCCACACCGTCCACTGTGATGACTTCGTTCTTCTCCGGATTTACCACATATCCGGCCGCCGCTTCCGGCTGCCCGGCGGCTTGGTTTGCTTCATTGACTTCGTTTGCCATTTAAAACGCCTGCCTTACCAATTTATTCATATCGCTATTCTGGAATGAAAACATTCAAATTATACAATAAAGGGCCTGTCCCGTCAATTCCCGGCGTCCGCTGCTTCAGACTTCAGACCCCACCACCTTGTCCCGCCGCACACACCAGAGCGTGATAGTGACGATGACAATTACACCGCCGCACAGCGCAAATGCGCCGGGCCGTTCGCCGGTCACGAGGAACACCCAGACCGGGTTTAGGAGCGGTTCCACCGCGTCGAGCAGGGAACAGGCGAGCGGAGGACAGCTTTTGAGCGCACAGCCGTATAGGATATATGGGATGCCGAGCTGGAAGATGCCGAGAACGAGGATCGAGAAGATGGAAGCGGAGTTCAGCGGCGTGTCAAAGACAAACATCAAGGGGATGCCAATGAATGCCGAGACGAACTGCCCGAGCAGGATGCCGCTCATCCGTTCCTCCATATTCGCGCGGCTGTTCACCAAAAACATGCAGCCGAAGCCAAGGCCCGCGCCGATCGCAAGCAGATTCCCGATCAGGCTGCCGAGGTCGAGCTGGTCAAAAAAGAAGAGCGCGATGCCGCCCATCGTAGCTGCGACTGTGAAAATATCGGCGCGTGAAAAACGCTGATGGAACAGCAGCGCGGAAAGAATCATGACGAAAACCGGCGCGGTGAACTGCAAAACGATCGCATTCGCGGCGGTGGTGAGCTTGGTTGCGCTGACAAATGCAAACATAACGACCACCATGAGCGACGCGCTCGCCAGGGAATAGTGATTGACCCGCACGCGCAGCCGGGAAAACCGCATATAGATCAGGACGCAGAAGCCGGCGATCAGGCTGCGCCAGCCGGTGATGACCAACGGGTTCCAGGGCAGCAGCTTGATAAAGAGCCCGGAGATACTCCAAAGCCCCGCGCAGGCGCACATCATCAGCATGCCTTTTTTCTGTTCGTCGAGCGCTTTCATCAAAAAATCCCCTGCCATTCTGCAATTCACAAACATAGTCTAATACTACCGTAATTGCATGGAAAAAACAAGCCGTACTAGAAAATTCCACTTTATTATTTGGCAGGTTCTGTGTATAATAGTAATATCATGCGCGGCCCTGTTGGGGACGGTTTCTGTTTCAAGGCAAAAGCGCTCCCCTCGGATGGCGGCGGGGCTTATCCGGCGCACTGGTTTTTGCCGCCGCTGCGGTGTAGATTGTTCTGCCGCCTGTTCATGCGGGCGGTCAAGGAGAAATAAATGGTTTTTGCAAATCTGCTGTTCCTGTATCTGTTTTTGCCGCTGAATTTGCTGTTTTACTTTCTTTCCCAAAAAATTGTATACCGCAACCTGGTACTGGTCTGCTTCTCATTCCTATTTTATGCGTGGGGCGAGCCGGTCTGGGTTTTTTTGCTTATGACCTCGGCCGCGTTTGACTATATGCATGGGCGGCTCATCGAACGGTACCGTGGTTCCTGGGTGGCGAAAGCGGCGGTCGTTTCGTCGCTCTGTCTCAATCTGGGACTGCTTATCACCTTCAAATACAGTGGATTTCTGGTGCAGAATCTGAACGCTATTCTGGGGACGGCGTTCCCGGTTCCCGCGTTTGCATTGCCGATCGGCATCTCGTTTTACACCTTCCAGACCATTTCCTATGTCATCGACGTCTATCGCGGAGACACCAAGGCGCAGCAGAACCCAGTTTACTACCTGCTTTACCTTTCGATGTACCATCAGCTGGTGGCGGGGCCAGTTGTGCGCTACGCCGACGTGGCGAGTGAAATACGGCACCGCACCGTCGACGCCGCAAGCTTTTCCGAAGGCGCGACGCGGCTTATCTATGGGCTGTGCAAAAAGGTAATCGTCGCAAACGCGGCTGGAAAGCTGGTGGATCAGTATATGGGCGCTGGGCTTTCGGGCCTTTCGGTGGCGGGGGCCTGGTTCGGCGCACTCATGTTTACGCTGCAGATCTATTACGATTTTTCCGGCTATTCCGATATGGCCATCGGACTTGGACGGATGTTCGGTTTTCATTATAAGGAGAACTTCAACTATCCCTACATCGCGAAATCAGCCACCGAGTTTTGGCGCAGGTGGCATATTTCGCTCTCCTCGTTTTTCCGGGATTATGTCTATATTCCGCTCGGCGGCAACCGCAAGCATCAGTACCTGAACCTTCTGGCGGTGTGGTTTTTGACCGGTTTCTGGCACGGAGCAAGCTGGAATTTCATTCTGTGGGGACTTTATTTCGGCTTTTTCATCGCGCTGGAAAAGAAATTTTTGCTGGGGATTTTGCAGCGGCTCCCGGCCGTTGTCCAGCATCTTTATCTGTTATTGATCGCGGTTGTCGGATGGGTGCTTTTCTATTTCACCGACATGAAACGGCTGGGCGGCTACCTTTCGGTGATGTTCGGCCTTTCGGGAAACCGGCTGTGGGACAGCCAGGTCGAAATCACCCTGCTCAACAACCTTTTCTGGCTGATTTTGGCGGTCGTGTTCTGCCTGCCGATTGTCAAGGAAATCAAGCGGGAGGTGAGTGAGCGGATGAATGCGGGCCGCATCCAGGTCGCCCTGTGCGGGCAGGCGTTCATAAACCTGGCGCTGCTGCTTATCTGCACCGCCCAGCTTGTTGGGCAGAGCTACAATCCGTTTCTTTACTATCGATTCTAAAATCCTTCCGACTGGAGATACCGCATGAGAGACCGCAACAAAAAATCAGAACCATATCGCTACCGGCCGCCTGCCGCAGGCGGATCGCCGCGTGTGGCGCGCCCGGAGGATACGCGGGAACGGTATTATCTGCTGATCCGATTAAAGCTTTCCATGGAATGGCTGCGGCGGGTTTCCTGGGTGAATATCGCTGTGTTCCTATGTGTGCTGGGGATGTTTTTCCTGGGTGGGATCTTCCTGCCGAAACCGGAATTTTCTCAGGTCGAGAAACGGGATCTTGCCAAGCTCCCGGAATTTTCGGCAGAAACACTGTTTTCCGGGGAATATACCCGCGGGTTGGAAACTTACTTCGCGGACACCTTCCCGCTGCGCGAATGGTTTGTAAGTTTTTCCGCTGTGATCGATGAAGCGCACGGCATCCGGAAGGACGATGTGCGTATCGTGCATAACGGCGGCATGAATGAGGTCCAGGATGTGCCAGTCACAGCGTCCGGCGACGCCAAAGCGCCTGCTCAGCCGGAAACGGACGCCGTTTCCGCCGCCGAAGCGTCTTCGGGGGCTTTTGCGCCGTCCGAAACGGATATGCCCGAGAGCAGCGCACCGGAATCTCCGGCGCCTTCCGAACCGGCCGCGCCCCAGGACGACGGCACGGGTGAAGCGAGCACGATCAGCAATGGCATCCTGGTTTATAAGGGCCGGGCGATGTCGCTCTTCGGCGGGCTGCCCGCCAACGGCGAATGGTATGCGCAGGTTCTGAATGCCTATCACGAGGAACTGCCGGATGTGCAGATTTATAATATGGTGATCCCGACGGCGGGCGAGTTCTATGTACCGGAACGGTACCGCGACCTCACCCAGAGCCAGAAGGCGATGATTGACCACATCTACAGTACGCTCGACCCGGCGATCAAACAGGTGGATGCCTGGACGAAGCTTGCCGAGCACACCAGCGAATATATCTATTTCCGTACTGACCACCACTGGACCGGGCTGGGCGCTTATTATGCCTACACCGCTTTCTGCGAACAGGCAGGCTTTGAACCGCTTTCGGTCAGTGACTTTGAAACGCGCAGGCTCACCGATTTTATCGGCACCATGTATGCGCAGACGCAGGATTCCACACTGCTCAAAGAACCGGATTATGTGGACTATTATCTTTTCAAACAGCCATACACGGCCGAACGGTTCATGCCAAACGCGCCGTATTATCCGATCCGGCACAACCTGTGGGGCGAATATGCGCAGAGCCCAAACAGTTATTCGGTTTTCCTGCAGGGTGATTTCCCGCTGATCCAGGTGCATACAGGCATCCCGAACGGACGCAAAATCATGGTGGTCAAGGAATCGTTCGGCAATGCGTTCGCGCCCTTTTTGATCAATCACTACGAAGAAGTTTATATCGTTGACCAGAGGTACTTCCAGCTTGGCGCGGTCGATTTCATCAGGGAACATGGAATCAACGAGCTTGTCTTTGCCAACAACACCTTTGCGGCATGCACACCGTACCACATCCGCTGCATTGACAACCTGCGGCATCAGGTCTTTGTCCCGCCGGCGCCGGAACCCGCAAAGGAAGAACCTGCTGAACTCAAAACGGAGGAAAAGCCGAAAAAGCAGCAGATGGAGAAATCCTCCTCCGAAGTGCAGCCGGACGATGAGGAAGAGATGGACGACCGAGAACGGTCTGCCAAAAAGAAGAAGAACATGGACGGCGGATAAATTCCGAAAAAGGGGGTGCGCGCCATGTGCAAAGCAAAGAGAACTGTAATCCTGTTGCTTTCGGCGATGCTGGTTTTGGGCGGGTGCGCCTCTGGCACAGCTGAAATGCGGCAGATTTCGGTGAAGATCACCCGCAGCCTGACCATGCAGGTGAGTGAAAAGGACGCGATGGTGCGTGAGGAGGCGGAGCGCTTCGCTGCGCGGGTTTCTGAATTGAGCGGCGGGATGCTCGAAATCGAGGTGCAAAGCGGTTTTCCAGATCATGAAACGGTGGCGTCGGGAGAGGCGGATTTCGCGTTCCTCAGCAACATTCAGATGGCGCAGGCGAACAGCCTGTTCGGGATGCTTTCGCTGCCGTTTACCTATGACGACTATAACCATATGAGCATTGCGCTCAATTCGGAGGAGATGCTCACGCTGCTGACCGACCGGCTTGCCGGCACCAATCTGCTGCCGCTGATGGCGCTCTATAACGGTACCTCCTGCCTGGTCACCAATCGTGGGGAGCTGCGGGTGCCTTCTGATTTTCGGGATCTGGCAATTGCGATGCGCACCGACAACGCTGAAAAAATCCGAATGTTTGAGGTGCTTGGCGCACGGGTGCTGCCGTATTCGCATACCTCGCTCGTGCCAATGCTTGGGCAGGAGGTGGAAATCCTGCCGGATGATTTGACCAAGCCCGGCGACCTTGTCACGATCGATACGATTGAAGTTGACCTCGAACAGGCGCTCCAGCTGCTGTCCGATCCTGATTCGCTCTATTTGATCCGTACCTTCCACAATCTTTCGCCGCTCTGGCTGGTGGCCAATCAGGAGGCCTTCGCAAGCCTTTCCGCATGGGAACAGGCAGTGGTGCGCGAAGGCTTGGCTGGGTTGCTGGCGCAGATGGAACTGCGGCGGGAAGGGCGCGACCGGGAACTTCTTGCGCAGATGGTGAATATGGGGATCGAAATTGTGGACATCGAACGACCGGAAATCGGCGTGGCGATTTATGGCTCGAGCGGGACCGGGACCGACAAATACACGCCGCCTGCCGCGTTCGACCGGCGGGTCTACCAGATGATTCAGAACTTTTCATAAAAAACAGCCGCTTTGCGGCTGTTTTTTCGCACTGGGCAGGGCGCGCAATCAGCATGTATCCGCCTGCGTGAAAACTAAAGACAGGAGGCTGCCTACGGCAGCCTCCTGTCTTTAGTTTGATTAATCTTCGTCGTCAATGATCTTGAGATCGTCCTTATCTTCCTTTTCCTTCTGCTTCAACCGGAGCGCGCGCCGCTCGGCGGGAGTGAGATCGTCGAGGTCAATCGAGTCGGTGACATCCGAATGGAGCGTGCAGGTGCCTGGCATGTAGGATTCCTTATACCATCCGATAGCAGTGGTTGGGCAGGTGTCGAGCGCCAAGTCGCCGCTTTCGGTGCAGTAGGCCTTCTCAACCACATTGCCCCAGACAGGGAACTGCTGAACTTCGAGCCCTTCGTGCAGCGGTCCCATAACCGCTTTGAAAACGAGCGGCGGCGGGTAGCTGGAATAGCGGATGCGTTCCGGGGTGTCGTAGCCCATCCAGACAGCGCAGACATAATAGGGCGTGCAGCCGATAAACCACTGGTCGCGGTCGTCGTCGGTGGTTCCAGTCTTGCCTGCAACCGGCATGGTGGAAAATTTTGCACCCGCGCCGGTTCCGTAAGGCCCGGTGGTGACCCGCTGCATCAGTTTGTTGACGATGGTGGCGGTTTCCGGGGTGATGACCCGGCGCGGCGTAATGTCGCGCTCAAGGATCGTTTCTCCGTTCGCGTCGAGCACCTTGGTGTAGGCATATGGCTTGGTGAAATAACCGCCGTTCGCGTATATCTGGTAAGCGCCCGCCATTTCAAGCGCCGAGACGCCGTTGGTGAGCCCGCCGAGCGCCATCGGGAAGAGATCGACGTCTCCGAGAATCCGTCCGTCGACCACCTGCCGTTCAACCAGCGTTTCCATGCCGAGCTTGTCGTGCAGGAAATCGAAAGCGCGGCGGGGGGTTATGATCTCGATCAGCTTGACCGGGATGGTGTTGGTTGAGCGCTGGATCGCTTCATCGATGGTGATCGGCCCCAGGTAACGGCCATAATGGTTGACCGGCCAGTCCTTGTCGTTGAGTTTGATGGGGGAGTCCTCCAGCTTGGTGGACCAGGTGACCACATCGTTTTCGATCGCCTGCAGATAGGCGGAGATCGGCTTGATCGACGATCCGCACTGGCGCAGCGACTGGGTAGCGCGGTTGAGCGCGCGGGAATATTCCTTCTCACCGATGCCGCCCGCGACCGCGAGCACCTTACCGTTTGGATCGGTGACCACACAGGCCGACTGCGGGTATTCTTCATTGTAGACGGTCTGAGGGAAGTTCGCGACATCTTTATAATAGGCCGAAAGGCTGTCCTGCATCTGCTGGTTTACAGTCGCATAGATGCGGTAACCGCCGTTAAAGACCTGGCTCTGCGCATAAGCGTAAGTGTAGCCTTTTTCCGATACCAGATCGGCGATTACCTCCTCGATGAGATGGTCGACAAAATCACTGTAGATAATATTCTTTTTGGCGTAGGCGATGTCCTTTTGGAAAACGAGTTTCTCATTGACAGCATCCTCGTATTCCTTGTCATTCAGATAGCCCTGGTCGTGCATCTCCGCAAGGATATGCTCCTGACGCTCCTTGTTGTCATCGGGGTTTACAAACGGGTCATACCGGCCGGGAAACTGGGTGATGCCGATGATGGCTGCCGATTCAGCTACCGAAAGCTCGTTTACATCCTTACCGAAATAGGTATTGGCGGCCGCCTGCACGCCGTAGCAGGAGTTCGCATAGTAGACGGTATTGAGGTAGGCCTCCAGGATCTGCTGTTTGGAATAGCGTTTTTCTAGGTTCAGCGCGCGGAAGATCTCCTGCACCTTGCGCTCAATGCGCAGGTCATCATCCCCGGTGACATTCTTGACCACCTGCTGGGTGATGGTCGAACCGCCCTGCTGGGTGTTATAGATGGGGACAAAGAGGTTCACGAATGCACCAAAGGTGCGCTTCCAGTCGACGCCCTGATGCTCCCAGAAGCGCTTGTCCTCAATTGCGACCAGTGCTTCGACCATGTGCTCAGGAATCTCATCGTAGGATACCCATATCCGGTTTTCCGCGGTCTGCAGGCTCTGCAGTTCGTAAGGTTCACCGGTCGCCGGGTCATCGGCATAGATGATGGTGGTGTATTTGAGCGGGAGGTTGTCGAGGCTGACCTGGTCGTCCGAATTGATGTAGCGCAGGATATAGACGGTCAATACCGAAGCCACGATACAGCCAGTGATGATACCGACCATGATAAGCGCAGCAATCACGCGGCCAATGTTGGCAAACGTCCCTTTGACGATGCTGCCAACAGAATATTTTTTGTTAGACCCCATTCGGTAGAATCCTCCTTACAGATGAGCGCAATGCAGAGACCTTTTTTACTGGGATTACATATCTATAGAATAGTATGCCATAAAACAGAGAAAAATGGATGATGCATTTGCATATGGGATATTCTCCCGCAAGAGCGAAGCGCGCGGCGGGAGAATTGCGCGCTGGGGCGGGAGCGCCAAAGGCGCGGATCGTCCCGCGCATAGCGGTATAATAACCGCATTGGAAAAAGGCCATGCGGATATTCTCCCGCAAGAGCGAAGCGTGCGGCGGGAGAATTGCGCACTGGGGCGGGAGCGCCAAAGGCGCGGATCGTCCCGCGCCTAGCGGTATAATAACCGCATTGAAAAAAGGCCATGCGGTTATTATACCACAGAATAAAGGTAAAGTGTTACAGTTTTTTAAACGAATGAGGCAGGCGCTTCGGAAAAACAAAAACAGGGAACCGCTTACTGAATATTTTACCTAAACAGTGTGCAAAATATTGTAAATCAATTCATCCAAATGGATTTTTGGCCGATCCCGGAATGAGGTGTAGTTTTAAGATGCGTAATGCAGTGATATTGACGCTTGTAGGAATTCTGGTGGTGTCCCTGATCACAATCGGAGTCGCCTATGCGGTGCCGCAGACGGTTCCGCCAGAGATGACCTCCTCCAGCATGCCTGAACCGCCGCCGATTGAAGATACCACGGGGTATCCATATCTTCTGCGCAATTATGAAGGGAAGCTGGCGGTATTTACCGATGATCTTGTGCAGCCGGACATGGTGTTCGACGTATATGTCCGCACCCTGCCGGAACTCGACCAGCAGGAGCTGCAACGGGGCGTGCGGGTGCAGAGCTATGAGGAGCTCACCGCGCTGATTGAGGATTATATCAGCTAGCCAACCACAACATCTGGTGGTTGGAGACAGATGTAACCGCTTTGTAATCTTTCCCTTGTTTTTGTTACTATTTTGTTACCGCTTTGTAATCTAAAAAGGCGGATTTTATCCCTTGCGTATCATATAATAAAAACAGGTTAAGACTTCAATTACTTGAAAGTCTTCCTCCTGAAAAATCAGTTTTGAAAAATGCGTAAGGTCTGATCAGCCTTAACTCCCCACAATTAAGCGGTTGTACGAGCAGCCGCTTTTTTGCTGCCATTTTTCCGAAAACCGCCGGGCCTGATAGGGTCCGGCGGTTTTCATTATGACTTTCGCTAAGAAAAGGATAAACGGAAAAGAATAGAAATTATAGAGTGGCGTATGATGCCCGACCACATCTATCTGCTCCTCCGTATACCGTCAAAGCAGAGTGCGTCGCAAATCATGGGATATCTAAAAGGAAAAAGTGCAATGATGATGTTTGAGCGGCATGCAAATCTAAAGTACATACCACCGTGGCTTGAACAAAGTGAAAGCCAGCGTCTTTTAGGCGCTGGCTTCTCTTATGGCCTTATAGACGGCCCCTCATGCCACCCATCTTAAGGGTGTAATGACTGTAAAATAACTGGCGGCTGCGAAGGGTGGCAGCCCTTCGTGTCAATCCCCGAAGTAGGCGAGCACCGCATCCGCGACGGCGTTCGCGTAGCGGTACATGGCCTGTTCATTTGCAATCTCCTCGTACTCGGACGGGTTGCAGATGTAACCCGATTCGATCAGCACGGCGGGCCGCGCGGTCATCATCGTGACCCGGTACCAGGACCACTGGGCCCACCGCAGCTTGCGGCCGGTGTCCTGCGAAAGGTTTTCTCCAATCGCCTGCGCGAAGGGTTCCGACTGGCTGTTGTAATAATAAACCTCAATGCCCGAAACGTCATTGGAATCGACGTTCTCTCCGAGTGAATTGTGATGGCTCGAGATGAATACGTCCGCGTCGAGCGTCTCGGCGAGCTGGATACGGTCGTTCAGGGTCATTGTCTCATCCGCCTGGGCCACATGGACCTCGGCGCCGAGTGCCGCAAAGCGGCTTTGCAGGGCGTAGGAATTTGCAAGGTTGAGGGTCTTTTCCATCGGGCCCGTCTCACCCGGAATACCAAGCGCCCCGGGGTCGGTGCCGCCGTGACCCGGATCGAGCAGGATGGTTACGCCCGCGAGCGGTGTGGCGGTGTCTTTGAGGAGCGCCGGCTTTTTGCGCAGATAAATAATGGTATCGTCGTTTTCGAACTGAACGTCCCAACCGAGCAGGTCGACGCCCTGGGCCAGGGTGAAGGTCAGCGTAAGACTCTGATCCTCACCGATTTCACTGTCGATCGATTCGCAGAGTTGGCTTTCGAGCCCCTTGGCATTGAGCTTTTCAAAACCTGTGATGTTCTGTAGGGTCACGGTGAGCTTCCCATCCACGAGCTCGCCTTTGAAGTATGGCCGCGCCGTGCCGGTAAGAATGATCTTTTCGCCCTTTGGCACGCGTGAAAGCGAGATGGCGGTGACATTGTTTTGCGCGGTCACGGCGCCTTCCGGGATATCGACGCTCGATTTGGGGACGTAGTCGCCTGTAACCAGCTTGTAATAGCCGCCGCGTGGGTTTTCGGCAATCTCCACGACGCAGTCCTTTTTCAGCAGGGTGGAATAATCGCCGTCGTCCTTGCCGTTTTGGCTGATGGGCGAGAAGTTTTTCATCTTTGCGACCGGGACAATCCCTTCGCCGGTTACGAAGACCTCGCCCGCCGACTGCTGGGAGGAATTCATGCCCGCATAGTTGAGGTTATAGGTGATGGGCCCCAGTTTTTTGACCTGTCCGGCAACCGCGACAGAGGAAAGGTCAAGCGTGGCTTGGTAGGTCATTGCAATGCCGTTCTGGCTCGCGGCGGAAAGCGGTTCAAGCGTTTGGGTGAGCCCGCCGACCGAGGCGGTCACAGTGCCACCCGCCGGTGCGACGCAGGAAAGCTTGAGCACGTCGCCGTCAAGCACAACTTCGGCAGCGGACGGGTAGAGGTCGGATTTCTGGATGGAATCGATCGTCGCGACGGCGCCGGATGGCTGCGGGCGTACGATCGTCACAGTTTTGGTGGCGCCGCCCTGCGAAAAGGAATAGGTATTGGTTCCATAGGGGACGTTCACAAGCAGTCCCCAAAGCCCTGTTTGGGGACTGCGGGAAACCTCCTGCCCGTTATAGAGAAGCGGCTGAGAGGGATCGGAGGTGCCGGTGATAAAATACTTGTCATAGGAGGTGGTGAGCCGTTGGGCCGGCCGGGTCACCGCAAAGGTCTGGGGATAGCTGAGATCCGGCATCATTGCGGACGGTTCCTGCGCGAAGGTGGCCGCAACCGAATAGGCGGCGACCCGCGCCTCGGTGTTCAGCGCGCCATAGTTGCTGACCACCACGCCGTCGGCGTTATGCTGGCGTTCGAGAAAAAGTCCGTTGTCGATCACATGCAGGAAGGCGGTGCCGTCGTCCACCGCATGCAGCGGGTAGTAGGCGGCAGAACCGCTGTCCGCACAGCGCAGATCCCAGGCGGAAAGTTCGGCCGCATAGGCCGCCGCGTCGTTCACGGTGGAGGCCGGGACAACCGGCACCACAAAATCGAGATCGCCGTTTTGCAGCGGCAGGGCGGAAAGATCGCGCATCCCGTTTTCCGGCAGGACCGCGCCGCTGTTCACCACCAGCCCAAGCCGCTGGCTGTCCTTGTGCTTTACCGCGTCATGGGCGTACCCCACAGCATTGGCAAGGTCTTTCGCATAGTCCTGCGCGTCGTACGCCTCGGAATCCACTCCGCTGAGCAGCACGCCCGCGACGTCATAGTTGGCGGTCAGCTCTTCGGTGATTTTGCCGACCAGTTTCTGCACGCCGGTTTCTGCGGGATTGAGCCTGCCCGCCGAGACCCAGGATGGGTTCTTTGCGGCGGGGGAATCGGTGGAAACTTCGGCCGCAAGGTGAAATGGATTGACGACCGCGTAGATCTGAATATTCTTTTCCTTGCAGATGTTGACCAGGTATTTGAGCGGGTCGAAGAAGGTGAATTTTCCCTGTTCGCCGGTCCAGAAAGCGCTCGACGGCAGGATGGAGGAGCGGTAGAAGGCGTCGCCCTGCGGCGAAGCTTCAAAAAAAATGGCGTTGTAGCCGTAGGTTTTGGCAAAAGTGGCGAGCTCGTCGAGTTCGTCCTGCAGGATCTTTGCCGGAAGGCCGGGAGCGCTGGGGAAATCGGCGTTGTCCTGCGTGCGCACGGTCAGCGCGCGCAGCTCCCCCTGCGGGGCAGGGATGCCGTCGGGATAGGTCTTGCGGGGAATCTCCCCGAAAAAGAGCTCGCTGGCGGCGAGCACTGTAACGGTCAAAAGGACGGTCGCCAGCGAAACGGCCAGCGTGCGCCAGATGACGTGTCTTTTTGAATGATTCATCATCGTTTCATTCCTTCAATCGATTTGTTCAAAGCGAAAAATCCGATTTATCAAATTTCGGCAGTGCGTTCGGGCGCTTTGGGACCCGTTTGAGCGGAGCATATTGGTATTTCCTGCAGGAGTCGTACGGATTGCTGACCCCTTTTTTTTCACAGAGCACCGTCTTGCCGTCCCGCGTGAGGAAACCGTATTTGCAGTATTCGCATGCCGGTGGAATTTCTTTAGAGAACAACGATAGTTTACCCATTTTGAACCTCCGCGATTTTTGAAATCATATCGTTACAATTATACCGTATGTTTTCGACAATTTCTATGGCTAATTATGAATTCTCCCGCGCTGCGGCAGGATGAGGATGGTGCACATCGCGATGAGGCATGCGCAGGTGAAGAGCATGTTCGGTGTGGCCTGCGGTACCGGACGGGAGACCATTGCGCCCGCGGCCAGCTCTGCGGGAGGGATAAGCCGGTAGCCGAGCGCGGCCAGCAGGCTGGTGATGCCGCCGTGCAGGAGACGCGACCGGTAAAATTTACCGAAGGAAATTTCCGTTTCGGTCGGAAAACAGCTCTTTACCTGGAAGATGATGCTTATGGAGGAAAAGGAAACCAGGAACGCGCAGAGCACAAATCCCTGGAAGGTGTGCAGCCCGGCCGCGGCGATGCAACCGTTTGTGACTTCAAGCAGCCCAGTGAGCGCCGCTGAAAAAAAGCGTTCCCCAAGCGCCGGGAAAAAGGAGGCCAGGACTCCGGTGAGCAGCCGGAAAACGCCGAATGCGTCGAGCAGCGCCGCCAGCGCGGAAAAGGCCACCACAAACGCGCAGATGCCGATCATCCCGGCGGCCGCGCCGCGCACACTCTCGACAAACGCATCTTTGGAAGGCGTTTGCAAAACCGGCGGAAGCCGGATGTTTCCACCGTGAAAATGCAGGAATCCTACCGTGAGCGATGAAAGAAGCTGCGCGCCGAGCAGTACCAGCCCGGCGGTCCTGCTGCCGAGCATCCCCGCTCCGACGGCGGAGATGAGAAACGAAGGCCCAGCATTCACACAGAAACAGAGCGCGCGCTCGGCGGTATCGCGGCTGATCTCCCGACGCGCGAGCATTTCGGAGAGCATCTGCGCGCCGACCGGGAAGCCGCCCACAAAACTCATCAGCAGCACCGAGCCAAGTCGTTCGGGAAGCCCCATCGGCCGGGTGATGAGGCCGACGCAGCGGCTAAGCAGGGGCCCGGCCGAAGTGCGGGAGATGAGCCCTGCCAGAATCATAAATGGAAAGAGCGATGGGATCAGCACGTTTGCGCAGTTTAAAAGGCCCGTGCGCACTCCGGCGCAGACCTCCTGCGTCTTCCACAAAAGCCCCGCGGCCGCCACCGCCGCGAGCGCCGTCCAAACCCATCCGTACCGTTTCATTCCCAACGCCTCCACCGCCTCATAAATTCCCATGTTTTTTAATAGATATGAAGAGAAGCGTACAAGAATGACCGGGACGTTCCCACTTGCGCGAACAGGCCCGTATGGAGGAATCGGATATGTTTAAAAAGAAACGCGGACAGGAGCAGCGGCCCACCTTCGCCGACCAGCTCACCCGGCTGACCGGGCTGCCGGTCGACGTGGTGGAGGGGCTTCCGGAAATCGAGCTGCTGGGGAATAAGGAAGCGGTGATCGAGCACTGCCAGGGGGTGCTTGAATATAACGATAAGGTCATCCGGCTCAATACCGGCAAGCTGAACCTCAAATTTACCGGCAGAAACCTGCAGCTCAAAAGTATGACCGACAGCAGTGTGGTGGTGGAGGGTTATTTCACTTCCATCGAATTCACAAATTAGGGGGCCGGCCGCTTTGTACATCGTGAAACTGCTGCGCTTTTTGCGCGGCTATGTGCGTTTTTTTGCACGCGGCGGTTCGATAGAACGGTTTATCAACCTCTGTGCGCACCACGGCATCCCGACCTGGGGATGCCGCAAGACCGAGGAGCATTTCACCGGGTACACCTCCGCGAACGGCTACCGCCGGATGCACCGCCTCTCCCGGAAAGCGGGCGTACGCCTGCGCGTGGGCGAACGGCACGGCCTGCCGTTTCTGACCTTCCGTTACCGCAGGAGGATCGGCATCACGGCAGGCGCGGTCCTGTTCGCGCTGGCGATGCTCCTGTCCCAGCAGTTCATCTGGGTGGTGCAGGTAGAAGGCAACGAATCTGTGGATACACAGCTTTTGCAGAATGCGCTTTCGGAGGCGGGTGTTCGCCGCGGAGTGCTCAAGCACAATGTGGATACCGGATTTGTGGGGCGGGAGATGATGCTCCGGGTGGATGATCTGTCGTTTGCAGCCGTCTATCTGCATGGCACGACCGCGACGCTGGTGGTGCGCGAACGGGCGAAGCCCCCGCGGAAGATCGACACCGGCGTGCCGGCGAACGTCGTGGCGTCGCAGGACGGGCAGATCAAGCGGATGGAGGTGACCGACGGGGTCGCGGTCTGCAAGGCCGGGGACGCGGTGCGCGCGGGCGACCTGATTGTGAGTGGCGTATACGAGGACCGCTGGGGCCTCACGCACTTTATGCGCGCGAACGCGAAGGTGATTGCGCATGTGCCGCAGTCGCTCGAGGTGCAGGTGCCGCTTTTGCAGGAACAGGTGCGGCAGACCGGAAAAGTGACCCGCCGCCGGTATCTGGAGGTGATGGGCCTTCGGGTTCCGCTCTTTCTTTATCATGGGCTGGAGGGGGACTATAAGCTCGAGCAGACCTGTCTGCATCCGACGGTGTTTGGGATGGAGCTGCCGTTCGAGATATCTCGGGAGACTTATATTTTCTACGAACGCGACGAACAGGAGATCAGCCCCGAGCTTGCGCTGCGGATGGCCGAGCGGGAGCTGCTCAAAAAAGAACAGGCCGCTTGGGGGGATGCAATCCTCATGCGGCAGGCTGCGGCCTCTACCGAAAACGGCATACTGACCCTGCGGGGGGAGTACGTCGTGGAGGTGGATATTGCTGAACAGGTGGAGATTCCGGTTCACGACCGAAAGAACCTGGAGGACCCGAAACCGATCCGAGAAGGCGGATATTAGGGAAAAATAACTAGGGAAGTTTCACAAAATATTCATAAATTTATGTGAAATATGCTTGTTATCTTTCCGACAATTTGCTATACTGTTAAATGGAAACGCAGAGATACGCCAGCACTGTGAAAAAACGGTGAAATCTGGCGGGCTTCCAAAAGGATGGATTAAAAAACATGATCGAACAGTTGGTAGATATCGACCGCATGGAACATGCGCTGGCGCTTTTTGGGAGCTTCGACGAAAATGTGCGGCTGATCGAACAGGAATACAGTGTAACGGTCACTTGCCGAGGCACCGAAATCAAGGTGTTTGGCGATGAGGAAAAGGTTTCGCTCGCGGTGCGCGCGATCACCGGCCTGCTTTCGCTCATCAACAAAGGCGAGGCAATCACCGAGCAGAATGTGCGCTATGTCATGGCCATGGTGAGCGAGGGCACCGAGGAAAAAGTCGCGGCGCTTTCGGACGACGTGGTCTGCATCACGACGGCGGGCAAGCCGGTCAAGGCGAAAACTCTTGGACAGAAGAAATATATCCAGGCCATCCGTGAAAATACCATCACGCTGGGCGTCGGCCCGGCCGGCACCGGAAAGACCTATCTTGCGGTGGCGATGGCGGTGCGGGCTTTCCGCGCGCATGAGATTAACCGGATTATCCTGACCCGCCCGGCGGTCGAAGCGGGCGAAAAGCTCGGCTTTCTGCCGGGCGATCTGCAGAACAAGGTCGACCCGTATCTGCGGCCGCTTTATGACGCGCTGTTCGATATGCTCGGCGCGGAGAATTTCCAGAAATATGTCGAGCGCCAGCAGATCGAGGTTGCGCCGCTCGCCTACATGCGCGGGCGCACGCTCGACGACAGCTTCATCATCCTCGATGAGGCGCAGAACACCACGCCCGAACAGATGAAGATGTTTCTGACCCGCCTGGGCTTTAATTCCAAGGCGATCATCACCGGCGACGTGACCCAGATCGACCTGCCTGACCCGCGCCGTTCCGGGCTTGTGGAAGCGGTGAAAGTCCTGAAAGGCGTAGACGGCATTGCGGTTATCCACTTTACCGAAAAGGATGTCGTGCGCCATCACCTGGTGCAGGAGATCATCAAAGCATATGAAAAATATTATCACGCGAACGCCCACCAGAGGCGGCCCGGATGATGCGTATATCAATCAGCAGGCATGACGTGCGCCGATGCAAAAAACACTGCGCGGCGGGAAAAATACAAGGAGGGCAATCAAACAAAATGGCAGAGAGTATCAAGGTCCTGATTTCAAACAGACAGAAAGAAGTGAAAATCCCCAGCGGTATCCGTTTGCTGATCAGGCGTTGCTGCCATGCGGTTTTGCTTTCGGAGGATTTTCACGAGAACGCGGAGGTGAGCGTCAGCTTTGTGACCGACGAACAGATCCGTCAGCTCAACAAGGAATTCCGCGATAAGGATATGCCGACCGACGTGCTTTCCTTCCCGCTCGGGGAGAACGGCGTCTACGACCGCAATATGGAAACCGGCGCGCTGCAGTTGGGGGATATCGTCATCTCGATCGAACGCGCGTTTGCACAGGCGCGGATGTATGGGCACACCCTGCAGCGGGAGATCGGTTTCCTGACTGTGCATTCGATGCTGCACCTGCTCGGTTATGATCACGAGGCGGGCGGGCTCGAACAGGTGCGCATGCGCGAGAAGGAGGAGAGCATCCTTGCAAGCCTCGGGCTGCGCCGGGATGCAAGCTACGTGCTCGACGAGGATGAATAACAGGATTCGCAGCCTGGCCAAAAGCTTTGCCTGCGCCGCGTCAGGGATGAAATATTGTGTGCTCTGCGAGCGAAACTTCCGCATCCACCTGGTCGCGACGGCCTACGTGCTGGCGCTGGCGCTGCTGATCGATGTGGACGGGACGGATTTTGCAATTTTGCTTTTGACTGCTGGGGCCGTGATCGTCATGGAGATGGTCAACACGGCGGTGGAGGCGGTGGTGGACCTTGCGTCGCCGCAGGTGCATCCGCTCGCGCGGGTAGCCAAAGATGTGGCGGCGGGTGCGGTGCTTGTCGCGGCGTCGGTCAGCGTCGGGATCGGCTGTTCGCTGCTCTGGCGTCCCGCGAAGCTGCTGCTGCTCGCAAAAGCGGCGCTGGCGGCTCCGCCCGCCCTCGCCGCGTTCGTTTTGTCCGCCGCGTTTTCGGTCTGGTTTATCTTCTACAGCGGACAGCGCAAGGACGCCGGTACAAAAGAATCCGGCAGCTCCAAATGAAAGGAAAATTTATGAATTATACGGAACCTCAGTATGAGACAAAATCGGCGTTCGTTGCCATTGTCGGCAAGCCGAACGTGGGAAAATCGAGCCTTCTCAACGCGTTGGTCGGGGAAAAGGTGGCGATCGTCTCGAATAAGCCGCAGACCACCCGCACCCGGATCACCGGCGTGCTGACAAAGGACGACACCCAGTTCGTGTTCATCGATACGCCGGGCCTGCACAAGCCTCGCACCAAGCTTTCCGAATATATGAACCAGCAGGTGACCGACAGCGTCGCGGACGTGGATGTCGCCGTTCTGGTGGTCGAACCCATGGGGGAAATCCACAAGGCCGAACAGGATCTGATCGCATCCTTTAAAACGCAGCGCATCCCGGCGATCCTCGCGATCAACAAGATCGACACCGTCAGCGCAAAAGAAAAGCTGATGAGCCGGATTCTGGCCTTTTCACAGGCATATGATTTTGAGGCGATCGTGCCGATTTCGGCGCTTCGCGGGGACGCGGTGGACGAGCTGCTCGGAGAGCTTGCGAAATTCGCGGCCCCGTCGCCGTTTTTCTTTGACGCGGACACGCTGACCGATCAGCCCGAACGGGTGATCGTGGCGGAAATCGTGCGGGAGAAGCTGCTGCGGAGCCTGCGCGAGGAAATCCCGCATGGCACGGCGGTCGCGGTGGAACGAATGAAGGAACGCGAAGGCGGCGGTATCTTGGACATCGAGGTGCAGATCTACTGTGAAAAAGATTCCCACAAGGGAATGATCATTGGCAAGGGCGGAGAGATGCTCAAAAAAGTCGGTTCGCAGGCGCGCGAGGATATCGAGCGGTTTTTGGGCTGCAAGGTGAACCTCAAGTGCTGGGTCAAGGTCCGGGAGGACTGGCGCAACCGCGAAAACATCATCCGTTCGTTCGGATACAACTAAAATTTCGTTTGTCAAGTCCAAATTGTTGGAAAGCCTGATAGACTTTCCCTCTGATATCGTCCGTTGCATCGGAAAAGATAATCCCAACAAGATGTTGGAGGGATGTCCCGATGGAACAGAACGCACAGAACGCTTACGAACAGTTTTTGCAGACCGGAAAGGTATCCGATTATCTGCGCTATACTGAGATTTTGCATTCCGGCGCATCGGGCGTACCGGTGCCGCCGCATCCGACGGGAGAACACAGTGCATATTACGACCGACGCGATCGTTCTGCGGGAGCGCGCGGTTGACGAGTTCGACAGCGTGCTCACTTTGCTTTCGAAGGAACGTGGAATCATATCAGCTTACGCACGGGGAGCCAGGAAGCCGCGCGCAGCCCTCAGGGCCTGCGCGGAGCTGCTTAGCTACTCGTGTTTTGTGCTGTTTGAAAACCGGCAGAAGTATACGGTGGACAAAGCGGATCTGAACCGGATGTTCATGGGGGTGCGCGGCGATGTGGAAAAGCTTTCGCTCGCATCGTATTTCTGCCAGCTCACGGCGGAGGTCGCCCCGCATGAGGAAAATGCGGAAGGCTATCTGCGTCTTCTCCTAAACAGCCTGCACCTGCTCGACCGGGACAAACGTACCTGCGTCTTCATCAAACCGGTTTACGAGCTGAGGCTCCTTACAATGGCGGGTTTCATGCCCAACCTTGTAGGATGCTGTTCCTGTGGGAACTACGAGGCGGAGCGGATGCTTTTTCTGCCGCGGCTTTCGCAGATTATCTGTGGGGACTGCGCGCCCGAAACACTTCCGGAAAATGAAATCGCGGTGCCGCTTTCCAAAAGCGTGCTGGCTGCGATGCGGCATATCATCTATGCGGATTTTGGGAAACTGTTCGGTTTTACCGTCTCCGACGAGACGCAGCAGAACCTGAATGAAATCACCCAGCACTATGTGATGGTGCAGCTTGACAAACGCTTCGACACGCTGGATTTTTATCTGGCCATGAGAGGATAGACAGATGGATAAATATTGCAGAGCAATTGAACTCGATAAGATTTTAAACCGGCTCGCGCAGCACTGCGGCTGCGCGGACAGCAAAGACGCCGCGCTGGCAATCGCGCCGGCGTACGAGCTGCGGGACGCGAAACGCCTTTTGCAACTCACGGTCGATGCAAATACCTTGACCAACCGGTACGGCACACCGTCGATCGGCTCGGTTGAAAACTGCGGCGCGGCGTTAAAGCGCGCACAGGTCGGCGCGCGGCTTTCGCCGCGCGAACTGCTGGATGTGGCAAGGGTGCTGCGCGCGATCGAAACGATTGAACGCTGGCACGACCAGCTCGAAGGCGAGCCGACCAGTCTGGAAGGGCTCCTTTCGTCGGTGATCGCGCTGCCGACCCTTTATCGCGGCATCACGACTGCGATCCTGTCGGAGGAGGAGATCTCCGACCGCGCGAGCCCGGAACTGGCGGATATACGCCGCAAAATCCGGCAGGCCGGCGCGAAAGCCCGCGAGGTGCTCGATAAAATGGTGCGCTCGGCCACCTATCAAAAGTATTTGCAGGAGAATATCATCACCCAGCGCGACGGGCGTTTTGTCGTACCGGTCAAGATCGAATACCGGGGCGAGGTCAAGGGGCTTGTACACGACACCTCCGGCTCCGGCTCAACCGTGTTCATCGAACCGATGGCGGTGGTTGAGGCGAATAACGAGATCCGTATCCTGCAAAATAAGGAACAGCTTGAGATTGATCGGATCCTTTCGGAGCTGTCCGCGCAGGTTGGCGGCTGCGCCGACAGCATCGCGGGAAGTTACGAGGCGATTGTGGAGCTGGATCTCTATTTTGCCAAAAGCCGCCTTGCGGATGAGATGCGCGCGACCATCCCCGTATTCAACGAAAACGGGGTCGTGAATCTCAAAAAGGCGCGGCATCCGCTGCTCGACCAGAAGAAGGTCGTTCCGATCGATCTGCGGCTCGGCGACGGATTCGATACGCTGGTTGTTACCGGCCCAAACACCGGAGGCAAGACGGTTGCGATCAAGACGCTCGGTTTGCTCGCAATGATGGCCCAGTGCGGGCTGATGCTGCCCGTCTCGGACGGGAGTACCCTGCCGGTTTATGAGAAGCTGCTGGTCGATATCGGTGACGAACAGAGCATTGAGCAGAGCCTTTCCACCTTTTCGGCGCACATGACCAACATCATCCGCATCCTTGCCGAAGCGAATGAAGATTCTCTTGTGCTGCTCGATGAGCTCGGAGCGGGCACCGACCCGGTCGAAGGCGCGGCGCTTGCCGTTGCGATCATCGAACAGCTGCGGGAGCAGGGCGCGCGGATCGTCGCAACCACCCACTATGCCGAAATCAAGATGTACGCGCTCAACACCGATGGCGTCGAGAACGCCTGCTGTGAATTTGACGTGGCCACCCTGCGGCCGACCTACCGGCTGCTGATTGGCGTACCGGGGCGTTCGAACGCTTTCGCGATCAGCGAACGGCTTGGACTGCCCGAAGCGGTGATCGAGAACGCAAAATCCCATGTCTCGAACGAGAACGCACGGTTTGAGGATGTGGTCAGCCAGCTGGAAGGCACCCGGCAGGAGCTCGAACGCGAGCGTAAGCTCGCTGAGAGTCAGCGGGTCGCGGCGCAGCGCACGAGCGAGGAGGCTGACAGGCTCCGGAAAAACGCGGAAAATGAACGGGAACGAGAGCTCGAGCGGGCGCGGGTGCAGGCGCGGGGCATTGTCGAGCAGGTGAACGCCCAGGCGGAAAAGCTGCTCGATGAGCTGGAAGAACTGCGCAAGCAGAAGGACAGCGAGGACTTTAAGGAGCGGATCGCCCAGACAAAGATATCCTTCAAGGCGGATATGCGCAAACTCCAGGATCTGGCCGACCCGGTCACCCGCAAGAACCCGGAAAACTATGTGCCGCAGCGGCCGCTTAAACGCGGCGATACGGTGCGGCTTATTTCGCTTAACAAAGAAGGCATCCTGCTTTCCGCCCCGGACGGGCAGGGCTTTGTCAACGTGCAGGCGGGCATTATCAAGACCAAGGTGCACCAGAGCGAGGTGCGCCTCGTTGACAACAAGGATAAGCGGGTCACTTTGAATAATTCCAGCGTGAACACCCGCAGCGTGACCTCCAAGGCGAAG
Organism: Anaerotruncus rubiinfantis; assembly: GCF_900078395.1. Taxonomy (NCBI): domain Bacteria; kingdom Bacillati; phylum Bacillota; class Clostridia; order Eubacteriales; family Oscillospiraceae; genus Anaerotruncus; species Anaerotruncus rubiinfantis. The sequence goes on from NZ_FKLA01000008.1 coordinate 538,906, forward strand.
CGGGAGGTCAAAACGGAGGTTGACCTGCGCGGCATGACCGTTGGAGAGGCTTTGATGGAGCTTGACCGGTATCTCGACGGCGCGGTGCTTTCGGGCGTGACAACCGTCACAATTATCCACGGGAAAGGCACCGGAGCCCTGCGTGCGGCCGTACAGGAGCACCTCAAAAAACACAGGAGCGTCAAGCGGTTCCGTATGGGCGTCTATGGGGAAGGCGAATCAGGCGTGACGGTGGCGGAACTCAAATAGGTTCGCTTTACAGCCTATGGAATTTGTGTTATGATATATTTGGTAACGTATAATTTTACAAATTTAAGATAGATGGAGAGATGTATATTGGAAAAGAAGATTACAAAACCAGGCACGCTCCAGTTTAAGGGCCGTCCGCTGGTGCGCTGTGACAAGACGATCTATTATGGGGACATGGGCGACAAATATGTCGCAATGCTCCAGATCCTCGGTGAAGAAAAGGTCGGGGAGGAGCTGCTCCCCAGCAAGGTTTCTGTGCAGATCTGGTCGACTGACGACGAACTGCGCCCGCGTGACCGCGTGATCAAAAAAACCGAGAAGAGCAACCTCTACGACGCGCTCAACATCGCTTCGATCTGGCTGGAACGCCAGCTCGACCAGAAATAAAAAGAAGAAATGCCGGGAAGCCTTGTGCTTCCCGGCATTTTTTATCGTCCGATTCCTCAGTCAGCCGCCCCTTCTGCAATCTGCGGACGGTCGGTCAGTCCGAGCAGATAGTCCTGTGTCACAAGAAAGTACGCGGAGAATTTTTCAAGTTCTTCGGTGGATACGGTCGCTTTGCCGTTGGTGAGGTCCTCGATGTGCTTTTCACTGACATTCAGAGCCATTGCGAGCGCACGCGGGGTGAGCTCCTCCTTTTGCGTCAACAGCAGCAGCCGTTCGCCAAAGGTTTTTCTGCTAAACATGGTAAAAGTTCCTCCTCAGATCTTTGCCTGATACAATCTCAACCGCCAGAGAGCAAGCCCGGCGATTTATTAAGAACAGTATAGCACAAGATACGATCGATCGTTTATGATAAAACACATTTTTGTAGGGATGCACAATCCCTGCCAAATGTTCTGGTATTTTTGCTACTTTGCCGTCAGATGACAAACCCGCCATTGGGGCTGATGACCTGTCCGGTGAGGAAACCAGCCGCGTCCGAGCAGAGATAACAGATCAGCGAAGCCACATCGGCGGGCGTGCCGACTTTCCCGAGCGGCGTTTCCTCGCGCAGCGCCTCCAGCGCGGCTGCGTCGAGCTGTGCGTTCATTTCCGTGGCGATGAGGCCGGGCGCCACGCAGTTGACCGTGATCCCGGAGGGGCCTACCTCCTTGGCCAATGCCTTGGTGAAGCCGATGACCGCTGATTTTGCCGCAGAATAGTGCACTTCGCAGGAGGCGCCCGCGATCCCCCACATTGAGGAGAGGTTCACGATCCGGCCTTCGTGGCGTCGGATCATCTGCGGCAGGACGCACTGGCAGGTGTGAAACATCCCGGTCACGTTTACCGCGAACATCCGCTCCCACTCGCTGGCGGTGAGGTCGGTGAAGAGCTTCTGCTGGGCGATGCCGGCGTTGTTGACCAGCAGATCGATGTGCCCGAAATCCACGGTGGCTTTTTGCACCATCGCCTCGACTGCGGCCCGGTCGCTCACATCGGCCTGATAGACAGCCGCGTCGCAGCCGAGCGCCGCGAGTTCCGAAAGCAGGGATTTTGCCGCATCCTTTCGGGCATGATAATTGGCGGCCACCCGGTAACCTGCCCGCGCGAACTGCAAAGCGGTTTCGCGCCCGATGCCTCGGGAAGCCCCGGTGATGAGCACCGTTTTCGCCATCTTACAAAACACCTCACAAACAAAAGCTCCCGCCATTTGACGGGAGCCGGGATTCAATCGTTCAGGTAGCTTTTCACCAATAGTTGCAACAGCTCGTCGCGGTCGATTTTACGGATAAGCGCGCGTGCGTTGTTGTGCGTGGTGATATAGGTGGGGTCCTCCGAAAGGATGTAACCCACGATCTGGTTGATGGGATTGTATCCTTTTTGGCGCAGCGCGTCGTAAACCGCGGTGAGGATTTCCTTGAGCTGCTTTTCCTTATCCTCATGGATCGAAAAGGATATCGTTGGCTCGTGCATTACATCACCCCTTTCTGTTCGATTTGATATTTCCATTTTACAACAAAATTCGCCGCATGGCAATATGGACATGTAAATTTCACTGAGTTATTGTATGATGAAACTGTTAAGAATATGCGAAACGCTGCCGCGCGGCGATTGACAGGCATTTCCGGGGATGGTATAGTTTGGTCAAACGGTGCGAAGCCGGAACACGGAGGGATTACACTTGGAAGGAAAAACGCTTGCGCAGAAGGCCGCGGATGAGCTGGTGCGGCTCATCCGGGAACAAGGCAGCGCGCCAGGCGACAAACTGCCGAACGAATACGAACTATCGGCGCTGTTGGGTGTCGGGCGCAATACGGTACGCGAAGCGGTACGGATGCTCGCCTCGCGCAACATCGTGGACATCCGGCAGGGCGCCGGAACCTTTGTTTCAGAGAAGATGGGGATCGCGGACGACCCGTTGGGCTTCACGCTGATTGAGGACCGGCGCAGGCTGGTGGCGGATCTTTTGCAGGTGCGCTGCATCATCGAGCCGCAGCTCGCGGCACTCGCTGCCCAGAACGCCACCGCGCAGGATATCGGCGAGCTTGAGCGGCGATGCGGCGAAACCGAGGAGCTTATCGTGGCGAGAACGGATTTTTCCGACGCGGACCGCGCGTTCCATGTGCAGATTGCGCGGTGCAGCCACAATCTGGTCATGTCGAACCTTCTGCCGGTTATCAGCGCGGGTGTGACTTTTTTTGCCGCGCAGACCGAACGGGAGTTTGAACAGACGGTCGCCGCCCACCGCAAAATTTTCGAAGCGATCCGGGACCGGCGCGGCAGCGACGCGCAGCAGGCGATGCAGTTTCATCTGCTCTTCAACCAGAACCGCTTCCTCGATGCGAAATAGCCTTTTTTGCCCATTGGGAATTTTTCATTCCCAATGGGCAAAATCATAGGATGATTTCACTTTTCCTGTTTTGCCGCTCAATTTATAAAAAGCCTGTTATATAAGCGAAAAAGAAAAAATCCACTTGACATAAGGTACATGAAGTGTTATATATAACTTATAAATCATAGGATGATTTGGAGGCGGTCGGATGGAATCATTTGATGTGTTAATCATCGGCGCGGGCGTGATTGGCAGCGCTGTGGCGCGGGAGCTGACCCGCTGCAAGCTCAAAATCGGCGTGCTCGAAAAGAACAGGGATGTCTGCTTTGAAACGAGCGGACGCAATTCCGCCGTATTGCACGGCGGGTTTGCTTATGATACCGGGACGCTCAAGGCGCGGCTCTGCGTGGAGGGGAATCGGGAGTTCGACGCGGCGGCCAGGGAGCTCGACGTGCCGTATAAACGCACCGGGAAGGTATTGGTGGGCAATACGCCCGAGGACCGTGAACGGCTTTTGCAGACGATTGAAACGGGGCGCGTGAACGGTGCGTCCGGTCTTTCGATGATCGATAAAAAGCGGCTGCACGAACTGGTTCCGGCGGTTGTTGGCGAGTTTGCCATGCTTTCCGAGACAAGCGGTATCCTTGACCCGTTCCAATATGCGGTCGCGCTCGCGGAGAACGCCTGCATGAACGGCGCGAAATTCTTCTTCGATCACGAAGTAAATAGTCTTGCACGGGAAGAAAACGCCTGGACGGTGCAGACCAGCCGCGGCGTGCTGCGTGCCCGATGGGTGGTCAATGCGGCGGGGCTCGGCTGCGGGAAGGTGTCTGACATGCTCGGGATCAAAGGCTACCGCATCCTCGGTTCGCGTGGCACCTACATCGTGCTTGACAAGCGCACCGGTTCGCTCTTGCCGATGCCGGTCTATCCGGTGCCAAGCAACACCTATATGGGGATTCACGTTACGCCTACAGTCGACGGGAATGTCATTGTCGGGCCGGACGCCGAATACATTGACGATTTTTCCTATTATGGCGTGCCACAAAAGAATATCGATTATCTCGCCAAGAGTGCGTCCGATCTCTGGCCCTGTATCCGAAAGCCCGATTATATCCGTACATACGCGGGCATCCTGCCCAAATGGGTGACAGAAGACGGCGTGATCCACGACTTCACCATTGAAGTGCGCGACGACCTTGCGCCGAATGCCGTGAATCTTGTCGGGATCGAGTCGCCGGGCCTCACCGCCGCGCTGCCGATCGCCCGTCACGCGATCGGGCTGATCGCCGCGCGTGAACGGCTGCAACCAAATCCGGCCTTCAACCCGCGTCGCAAGGGGATCGTCCGGTTCGCGGAAAAGTCCCCGGAAGAACAGGCTGCGCTGGTCGCGGAGAACCCGGATTACGGAGAGATCATCTGCCGCTGCGAAAAGATCACCCGGGCGGAGATTTTACAGGCGGTGCACAACCCCCTCGGCACGGACACGATGGCAGGCGTCAAATACCGCACCCGGTCGATGATGGGCCGCTGTCAGGGCGGCTACTGTCAGATGCGCATCGCGCAGATTCTGGAGGAGGAGCTGGGCAAACGCCCCGAAGAGGTGCTCTATGCGCGCACCGGTTCCGAAATCTTCACGGGGAAGGTGAGGGAAGCATGATGCAAAAGAAGGACGTCATCATCATCGGCGCGGGCCCGGCGGGGCTTGCCGCGGCCGTTGCGCTCCATAAAAAAGGGGTGCGGGACATCCTGCTGCTCGAACGGGAGAAAACGCCAGGGGGCATCCTGCGTCAGTGTATCCATGACGGCTTTGGGCTGACCCGGTTTAAAACCTCCCTGTCCGGCCCGGAATATGCGCAGCACTTTACTGATGAGGCCGAAACGCTCGAAATTCGCTGCATCACCGGCGCGACGGTGCTTTCGGTCACGCGGGACAAGGTGGTGACCGCCGTTTCACGGGAAGGGCTGCAAAGCTGGCATGCGAAAGCAGTGGTTCTGGCGATGGGATGCCGGGAGCGCACCCGCGGCGCGCTGGCGATCCCGGGAGAACGCCCGGCGGGCGTGTTCACCGCGGGCGTTGCGCAGAGTTATATCAATCTTCATAACCGGATGATCGGCAGGCGGGCCGTCATCTTGGGATCGGGCGACATCGGCATGATCATGGCGCGCCGCCTCACACTGGAGGGCGTGCAGGTGGCGGGGGTTTTTGAAATCCAGCCGTATGCGAGCGGCCTGCCGCGCAATGTCGAGCAATGTCTCAATGATTACGGCATTCCGTTGTATTTAAGCCGTACGGTTACCGATGTCCACGGCCGGGCGCGGCTGACCGGCGTAACCGTTTCGCAGGTGGACGAGAACCTGCGGCCAATCCCCGGCACGGAACAGGATTATGAATGCGATACCCTGATCCTTTCGGTGGGACTCATCCCGGAGAATGAGCTTTCGCTCGATGCGGGTATTGCGCTGGATCCGCGCACCCGGGGAGCAGTGGTCGATGAGCATCTGATGACCGGTGTGGATGGCATTTTCGCGGCGGGGAACGTCCTGCATGTGCACGACCTCGTGGATTTTGTTTCGCTCGAGGCGGAATCGCTGGCCGATTCGGTGGCCGGGTATCTCACGCACGGCGGCCTTCCGGCCTGTCCGCTCGCGGTGAAGGCCGATGAAAACATCGGCTATACAGTGCCGCAGAAGATCAGTGGAAAATCGGATTTCACCTTGTCGCTGCGGGTAAAAAAGCCGATGCGCGACTGTGAGATCCAACTCATCCAGACGGGCAGGACGGTGAAAACCGTCCGGATGCGCAATGCGCTCCCAGCCGAGATGATCCGTATCCCGGTGGAAAAGGAACAGCTCTCGGAGGATGGGGAACTGGAGGTGTGTATCGTATGCTGATGGAATATACCTGTATCATCTGTCCAAACGGGTGTGGTCTTGAAGCGGAGATCGTGGACGGAAAAATTCGTTCCATCAAAGGCGCGCGCTGTGAGCGTGGCCGGATGTATATCGAACAGGAACTGTCCGACCCGCAACGCAACATCGCCACATCGGTGCTGGTGGAAGGCGGGACGCTGCCGCTTTGCAGCGTGCGGCTGTCCGGCCCAATCCCCAAGGGGAAGATTTTTGACGTGATGGCGGAAATTCGCGCGGCCCGTCTTACCGCACCAGTCAAGGCTGGAACGGTCGTGCTTGGAAATGTTCTGGGCCTTGGCCGCGACGTGATTGCCACCAAAAATATACCGGCTGGATAAAAAATCCCCGGAGCGGCATTTTTGCCGTTCCGGGGATTTTCTGTGATTTCGGGGTCAGCGCCCGTCCTCCTCGGCGCAGGGAAGAAAATACTGCGGACAGTCCTCCAAAATCCGCTGCTCGTCGGCCTTATAGCGTGCCACGTGGTTTTGGATCTCCCGCACGGCGACCTGGGCGTTGCGGCTTTTGAAGGCTTCGAGGATCAGCTCGTGTTCCGCAACCGCATGAGGAGCGCTCAGGCTTTGCAGGCAAAGACAGCGCATGATGTTGTACTGCCCGAGCAGGCGGGACATCGCCTCATAGATGCGCCCGGAGCAGGCGATCCGGAAGATGGCGGCATGGAAAGCGTTATCCAGCTCGATCAGCTGCTCATAGTTTTCCTGCTCCAGATAGAATTTCTGCATGTAGAGGTTGTTTTCCAGCTCCTGCAGGTCTTTCTGCGTGGCAAGCCCGCACGCGGTTTCGGTCATGGCCGATTCGAGGATATACCGCGCGCGTTTGGCCTCATCGATCAGGCTGGTATCGATGAGCGAGACGCGGCTGCCGCGCTGTGGGAGTACGTCCACCAAGCGCAGCCGCGACAGATAGGAGAGCGCCTCCCGCACAGGGGTCCGGCTCACGCCAAGAATCTGCGAAAGGGCCGATTCATTGATCGGCTGCCCGGGTTTCAGGATCAGGTGCAGGATATTGTGATGCAGAACCCGGAAAGCGTAATCCCCCGCCGGTTCCCGGGGGCGGCGTTCGAGAAGCGTCAGCATAATTATGAGGGCCCTCCCAGATTGGTTTTAATGATTTATTATAAACCGGCGGGAATCCGCCTGTCAACCGGCGGGGGGAAGGGCGCGAGTTTTTTCAAAATGTGTCTAAATTGTAAATAGCGGTGGAAGCGTTGGAAAAATGGCCGGATATCCGTGTGGGACTGTGGGATACGAGGCAAAAACATCGAAAAAATAGACAGGATATCTCCGCAAAAAATTGACAGAATTTACAAAAATCTATAAAATCGATGATACATATTGCGAAAACTTCTCATTCATGCTAGCATGCTAGTTGAAGGATTCTTTAGAAGCAATGGGGGAACAGGGATGAATCTGACAGTCTACCCATCCCTGCCGTCCGAACCGGCGGGGGAATATGTCTACCGTGTGCTGCGCAAGAACATCCTGGCCGGGAACCTCCTGCCGGGCGAATGCCTTGGCCCAACAGAGATCGGCAAACTGCTGCAGGTCAGCCGCACGCCGCTGCAAAGCGCGTCAGTGCGTTTGATGACCGAAGGCTTGCTCAAAATTTATCCGCAGCGCGGGTCGTATGTGTCGCGGATCGATATGAAACGGGTTTATGAGGCAACCTGCATGCGCAACCTGCTCGAACAGGCGGCGATGCGCGTCCTCTGTACCGAGGGCATCGGCCGGGAAGGCCTGATGCAGCTGCAGGCGAACCTGATCCAGCAGAACTTCAGTTTTGAGCAAAAGCAGACCTGCGACGTCTTCGAACTGGATAACGCTTTCCATGAGCTGCTGTTTTCGCTTGCCGGCATGTCTCTCGCAAACGAAGCGCTGCAGAGTATTTCGGCCGACCAGTACCGGGTGCGGCTTTTGAAACTGCAGGCGCGGTTTCGCTGGGAACAGACGGTCGCCGAACATACCGGGATCATCGCCGCGATCCAGGCAAGAGACGTGGAAGCCGGGCTTCTGCGCAGCAATGAACATCTTTCCCGGATTTCCTGGGATCTGGAAACGATCCATGAGCAGCATCCGGATTATTTTGAAAACTGGGAGAGCTTCCCGCCGCGCGCCTTTTGCAAACGCCGGGAAAGCTTCTACACAATCTATCGCAACAGCGATGATAACGCCGCGCTGGAAGACTGAACTTTCGGGATATAAAAACGTCGAAAATGAGCCGCAGACAACTGAGAAGGTCATACCGGCCTTCGGCTGGAGCTCTACAAATATAAAAAACAGAGGTGCTTGCAAAATGAAAATGACATTCAGATGGTATGGAGAAGGCAACGACAGTGTAACCCTCAAGCAAATCAAACAGATCCCGGGCTGCACCGGCCTGATGGGCGTGCTTGACCAGTATGCCGCGGGCGAGGTCTGGCCGCTTGACGTGATCCGGGACTATGTCAAACACGTCAATGACGCCGGCCTCGAGGTCGAGGTCATCGAGAGCGTCAACGTCCATGAGGACATCAAGCTCGGCCTGCCGACCCGCGACAAGTATATCGCCAACTACATCGAGACCATCGAAAACCTGGCCAAATGCGGGATCAAGGTGATCGTCTACAACTTTATGCCGGTGCTCGACTGGCTGCGCACCGATCTGGCGCGTGAAATTCCGGAGGATGGCTCGAACTCGCTCTATTTCGATGAGCAGGAACTGCTCGGCATGACCCCGCTCGAAATTGTCGAGAACACTGCGAAGAATTCGAACGGATTCACCCTGCCGGGCTGGGAGCCCGCGCGTCTGAAGGAACTGGAGCATGTGCTTGAGCTCTATAAATCGGTTGATGAGGACAAACTGCGCGAAAACTACAAATACTTCCTTGAGAAGATCATCCCGACCTGCGAGAAGGTCGGCATCAAGATGGCCTGCCATCCGGACGATCCCGCGTGGCCGATTTTCGGCCTGCCGCGCATCGCGCATTCGCAGGACGACTATGACAAGATCGTGGCCCTGGTCGACAGCCCCTGCAACACCGTCTGCCTGTGCACCGGTTCGCTCGGCTCGAACCCCGAAAATGATATCCCCGCGATCATCCGCCATTTCGGTGAGAAAAACCGCATCGGCTGCATGCATGTGCGCAACGTCAAATATCTCGGCTATCACAAATTCCGTGAGGCGTCGCACCTTTCGAGCGACGGTTCGCTTGACATGTACGCCATCATGAAGGCGATCTATGACACCTGCCCGGATACCTATGTCCGCCCTGACCACGGCCGCATGATCTGGGATGAAAAAGCGCGTCCGGGTTACGGCCTCTATGACCGCGCGCTGGGCATCACCTACCTGAATGGAATCTGGGAAGCGCTTGAGAAACAAGGCAAATAAGAAAGAAGGCAATCATTGTGAAAGCAGTTAAAATTCCGGAGCCTTGGAAGGTGGAGCTGGTTGAGCTCCCGAAACCGGAACCCAAACAGGGCGAGGCACTTTTAAAGGTGCATATGGCGGGTATCTGCGGCTCGGATATCGGGGCATTCCGCGGCGCCAACAGCCTGGTGAGTTATCCGCGTGTGATCGGCCATGAAATCGCGGGGGAGATCCTTTCGATCCCGCAGGACAACAAAAAGGGCCTCAAACCGGGAGACAAGGTGATCGTGGATCCATATCTCTACTGCGGGGAGTGCTATCCCTGTTCTATCGGGCGCACCAACTGCTGTACCAGCCTGCGTGTACTGGGCGTGCATATCGAGGGCGGCATGGCGGAGTATTTCACCCACCCGGCGGATATGCTTGTGAAGGTTCCGGATGACATGGAGTGGGAGCTGATCCCGCTGGCTGAACCGCTGACCATCGCGCTGCATGGCTTGCATCGCGCGCAGTTGAAAGCCGGCGAGCATATCGCCATCTCCGGCGCGGGACCGATCGGGCTGCTGGCCGCGATGGGCGCGCTCCATTACGGCGCGGAGCCGATCCTGATTGACCTGGTCGAGGAGCGCCTGCAGATGGCGCGGGAATTGGGGGTGCGCTGCACTGTTAACCTGGCCAAGGAGAATCTGGAAGAGAAGATCGAGGAATACACGAATGGTCGTATGGCGCAGGTAGCGATGGAAGCGTCTGGCGCAAAGCCCGCGATCCTCAATGCCTTCAATATTGTGGCAAACGCGGGCCGCGTCATCCTGACTGGCTGGCCGAAGGACGCCACCGAGATCGACACCGGCCTTTTCACCCGCAAAGAGCTTGATGTCCGCGGTGCGCGCACCAGCGCGGGCGAATTCGAGGAGGCAGTGGAGCTGATCTATACAGGCAAGGTGGACGCGCGCGGGATCCTCACCAAGGTGATTTCGCTCGAGGAAGCTCCTGAAACGATCATCGACATCGAAAAAAATCCCGGCGATTATCTGAAAGTCAACGTCCGGATGAACTGATCCGGGAAACGGGAAGGGCGGACGGCCGCAGAGATGCGGCTGTCCGCCCTGTTTTTGCGCGCAAAAAAGGGCCGTTCCCAAACTTTTGGTTTGGGGACGGCCCTCCCGTTTTCCGGTGATCAGCTTCGGATTTCCGCGCCCAGGTTTTTCAGGGCCTTGAGCACCCGTTTGATGGCCGCGTCGGCTTCCTCGTCGGTGAGGGTGCGGTCGGCAGCGCGCAGGGTCAGGCTGTAGGCGACGCTCTTTTTGCCTTTGGCAACCTGTTCACCTCGATAGACGTCGAACAGGCCCACATGCTCGAGGATATTGCCGACCGCCGAACGGATGGCCTTTTCGAGCGAGGCGACCGGAGTCTCGTCATCGCAGATGAGCGCGAGATCGCGGGTGGAAGCAGGGAACTTTGGCAGCGGGCTGTAACCTTCCTCCGGAGCGACATGCCCGAATAGGAGCATTTCGTCGAGGCAGGCGATGTAGGCGCGCGTGCCGATCTGATAGTTCTCACAGACCGCCGGATGCACTTCCCCGACCATACCGAGCAGTGTGCCGTCAAGCGTGACCTTCGCGCAGCGTCCGGGATGGTAAGACGGATGGTCCTTGCAGGCTTCATATTCCACGCTTTTTATACCCAGCGCCTTGAACATCGTTTCGAGGATACCCTTGAGCGAGAAGAAGTCATGTTCCTCGCCGTACATGCCGATGGTGACGAACGGGCGTTCCTCTGGAAGATCCTGGCCATCTTTCGGGAGGTAGACGTTGCCGATTTCGTAGAGCGCGGCGGACTTGTTGCGGTTGTTGTAGTTGCGGGAGAGCACCTCAAGCATCGACGGCACCACGGTGGTGCGCATGACGCTGGTGTCTTCGCCAAGTGGATTCTGGATCACCACGCAGTTGCGGTATTCGCTCTGCGCGGGCAGGCGGATCTTGTCGTAATATTTGGGGCTGATGAACGAATAGGTGGAGACTTCATAGAGTCCCTGCGCCTGTAGAATCTGATTGATTGCGCGCTCAAATTTCTGTTCTGGGGTATATTTTCCGTTTGCCACGCCACGGATCGCGGTGGACGGGATCTTGTCATAGCCGTAAAAACGCGCGACCTCCTCGGAGATATCCGCTTTGTGTTCGAGATCGAGTCGGAAAGAGGGCGGGATCACACAGCCATCCTCGAATCTGCATCCGAGCCGCGTCAAAATACGGCGCATCTCTTCCTCCGCGACTTCGATGCCGATGAAGCGGTTGATCCACGCGGGATCGAACGGGATGCGGCGCGGTTCGTGATCCGAGTTGTCCACGTCGATCATGCCGCCGATCACCTCGCCTGCGCCGAGTAGCTCGCAGAGCTCGCAGGCGCGTTCGACTGCCGGAATGCAGGTAGCCGGGTCGAGCTGTTTTTCAAAGCGGCTGGAGGCTTCGGTGCGCATACCGAGCTTTTTGGCGGTAGTGCGAACCGACGCGCCATTGAAGCATGCCGACTCGAAAACGATCATATTGGTGTCGTCCATGATGCCGCTCATTTCGCCGCCCATGACGCCCGCGACTGCGGAAGGTTTCTTCGCGTCGGCAATGGCGAGCATGTCGGAGGTGAGGGTGCGTTCCACCCCATCCAGGGTCATGATCTGTTCGCCGTCTTTTGCGCGCCGCACGATGATCTCGCCGCCCTCGACATACTTGTGGTCGAAGGCGTGCATCGGCTGGCCGTATTCGAGCATGACGTAGTTGGTGATATCGACGATATTGTTGATCGGGCGTACGCCGCAGGCACGCAGACGCTCGCGCAGCCAGCGCGGGGACGGTTCGATTTTGATGTTCTTGACCATCCGGGCGACATAGCGCGGGCAGAGGTCGGGCGCTTCCACCTTGACCGAAAGATAGCGGCTGATATCGTCGGTCGTGTGTTTCACGACCGGAGCAGGAAGGTTGAGCGGCTTATCGAAGGTGATGGCCGCCTCGCGCGCAAGACCGGCGACTGACATGCAGTCGGGACGGTTGGAGGTGATCTCGAACTCGACGCAGGTGTCATTGAGCCCGATCGCGCTCTGGATGTCCTGTCCAGGTTTCATATCCGGCTCCTCGAGAATGAAGATGCCGTCCTCAATCGCATATGGAAAATCGTGAGCAGTGAGCCCGAGCTCGGAAAGTGAGCAGAGCATGCCATTGCTTTCCACGCCGCGCAGTTTGCCCTTTTTGATGTGTTTGCCGCCGGGCAGGTCCGAGTCATGCAGCGCGGTGGGGACATAGTCCCCCTGTTTGACGTTCTGGGCACCGGTGACGATCTGAACAGGTTCTCCAGCGCCGACGTCCACCTGGCAGATGAACATGTGATCGGAATCTGGATGCCGGACGATTTCAGTCACCTTGCCGACCACCACGTTGCGGATTCCGCTGCCCTCGGTTTCCCAGCCTTCCACCTTGGAGCCGGACATGGTCATCGCTTCCGCGAAAGCACGCGGCGCGGCGTCCCGGACATCCACATAATCATAAAGCCATCTCATTGACAGATTCATATTGTTAAGCCTCCGTAAATTTCAAAATGGTTCTTGCCCGCGGATTTAAAACTGGCTCAGAAACCGGACGTCGTTTTCATAGAAGAGCCGCAGGTCGTCGATGTTGTAACGGCGCATGACGATCCGCTCGAGTCCCATGCCGAACGCGAAGCCGCTGTACTCCTCCGGATCGATCCCACAGTTTGAAAGCACCTTCGGATGCACCATGCCGCAGCCGAGGATCTCGATCCAGCCTTCGCCCTTACAGAGCCGGCAGCCTTCGCCGTGACAGGCGAAGCACTGGAAGTCCATCTCGGCGGAAGGTTCGGTGAACGGGAAGTGGTGCGGACGGAAACGCACGACCGATTCCTCGCCGTATAGCCGCTTGACAAACATCTCAAGGGTCCCTTTGAGGTCGGCCATGGTGATCCCCTTGTCGACAACCAGCCCTTCAATCTGATGGAACAGCGGGGAATGGGTTGCATCGACGGCGTCCGAGCGATAGACACGTCCGGGGGAGATGATGCGGATGGGGGGCTTTTGCTTTTCCATGGTGCGCACCTGCACCGGGGAAGTCTGGGAACGCAGAAGGACGTTGTCCGAGATGTAGAAGGTGTCCTGCGTGTCCCGCGCGGGGTGGTCCTTCGGGATGTTGAGCGCTTCAAAGTTATAATAGTCGAGCTCGACCTCGGGGCCCTCCGCGATCGAGAAGCCCATGCCGAGGAAGATTTCCTTGATCTCGTCGAGCACCTTGGAAAGCGGGTGCGCTTTGCCCAGCGGCGCGGCCTTTCCAGGCATGGTCACGTCGAGCTTTTCCGCCTCGAGCTTTTTCTCAAGCATCGCGGCCTTCAGAGCCGCGGCTTTCTCATCGATCAGCGCTTCGATCGAAGTGCGCACTTCGTTTGCAAACGCGCCGACCTTCGGGCGCTCCTCGGCGGAGAGGGATCCCATCTGCTTTAAGATCGCGGTGAGCTCGCCTTTTTTCCCCAGATACCTGACGCGCAGTTCATCGAGCGCCTTGGGGTCGGAAACATCGGCCAAAGCCTTTGCTGCCTGCTCTTTGATGTTTTGCAGAGCGTTTAACATAGCTGTATCATCCTTTACATCGTTTTAAAAAATAAAAAAAGCCGTCCGTCCGCAAAGGGACGAACAGCATTCAAGCCAATCCGTGGTACCACCCAAATTTCCGCCTTGTATCGCAAAACGGACACTTCTGCGCAGGATAACGGCTGCGGGCCGTCGCCGCCTACTGTTGTTTCAGCAGCACCGCTCACGGGTGAACTTCACAAAATGGAGCATTCCGGTTTGCTTTCAGCCGGTGACAAACCTCTCTGGAGCAGCTCCGGGTTTTGTTACTCTCCCGGTCGTCGCGTTATAACTAGATTTTACTATAACATGTTCCCCATTCAAATGCAAGGGGTATTTTTGCATGTTCCGGCACGCGGCGGTTTTCTTCCCGCACTGCGGGCGAAAAAGACTAGAGACTCTTGGAAATGCTCTTCAGGTATTCCCGGAACCCGTCCCCAATTTCAGGATGGGCAAGCCCCACTTCGACGATGGCCTGCAGGATGCCGAGCTTGTTGCCCATGTCGTAGCGGACGCCTTCATATTCGACGCCCATCATGTCGCCGCGTTTTGCAAAAGCGCGCATCGCGTCGGTGAGCTGGATTTCGCCGTTGCGGGAAGGGGGGGTCTGTTCGATCAGTTCGAAGATGTCCGGGGTCAGCACGCAGCGGCCGAGGATGGCAAAATTGGAAAGAATCTCAGACGGGAGCGGCTTTTCGATCATGTCGAACACCTGGTAGACGCGGTCCTGAACCTGCTTGACGTCAAGCGTGCAATAGCTCGGAAGCAGTTCGGCCGCCACCGGCTTGATGCCGACGACGCTTTTGCCGTACTGCTCGTTGACGGCCATCAGCTGGCCGATCGCGGGCTTTTCCGAAATGATGACGTCGTCGCCGTAAAGGACGGCAAACGGTTCGCTGCCGACAAAGGATTTCGCACACCAGACCGCGTGGCCGAGCCCGCGGGTTTCCTTTTGGCGGACATATTGGATGTTCGCCAGATGCGCGAGCGAGACCACCGTATCGTAAAGATCCTGTTTGCCGGAAGAAAGCAGTTTTTCCTCAAGTTCCGGCGCATGGTCAAAGTGATCCTCAATGAGACTCTTGCCGCGGTTGGTGATGATCAGGATGTCCTCGATGCCGGAAGCGACCGCTTCCTCGACGATATACTGAATCGCGGGCTTGTCCACAATGGGGAGCATCTCCTTCGGGACAGCTTTGGATGCGGGAAGCACCCGGGTGCCGAGCCCAGCGGCGGGGATAACTGCTTTGCGTACCTTCACGAATAACCCTCCGTAATTTTCAAATCTTCCTTTTTAAACGGCGACAATGCCCGCGATGAGGAAGCAGACCATAAAATAGCATGCAATGACGCTGCCAAGCACCGCGATGACAGCCGCCCGGCTGGTGCGCCCGCGGTATGCCAGTTCGTCGACATAGGCGCGGTCATCCGCAACCTGCCCGTTCTGATCGAGAAACCGGGCGCGGATATTTTTCACGCTGCGCAGGACGAACCCCATATAGAAGCGATTGGCAAACGCTGCAAAAGCAATCGAGATGCCGAAGGTGAAATAGCGCATATACGGGAGAACCGCCCAGGCCCACAGGTTGGTCTGCGGGATGAATTCCGCAGGCATGATACCCATGCTGATATCTTCTATATTGGCTAAAATAAAAGCGGTATATTCCGGCATGACGAAGAAAGTGGGAATCTGGGTCAGTACGACGAGGCCCAGAAGCAGGCCGCCGAAGAAATACATCTTGCGGTAGAAGAAATAGAGGAAATTGAAGATGAGTGCGCAGAAATTGAAGCTGACCGGCGAACCTTCCGCCATTTTTTTAAAACGCGGAAGAAAGTACTGGGAATTTTCCCCGATAAACAGCGCCGCATCCCGCGCGGTAACGCCGTCGATTTCCTCTTCCGGGGAAAGTCCGCCAAACGCCAGGGTATAAGCGTTCTGGAAGGGCGTCTGCGCGCTGCCGAACCCATTCGCCCCATAGGGCGGCGGGGCCTGCCGGGGCTGCACGGCGGGGCCTTTGAGCGGCGCGCCGCAAATCTGGCAGAAAAGACCGGTCGTTGGGTTGTGCGCCCCGCAGGCGGGGCAGGCCGTGCTGTCTCCGGAAGCGGCCCCGGCTTTTGGTCCTTGGGCGGACCGGTCCTCCTGCCGGCCGCCTTCCGGTTGCCAGGTATGTCCTTTGATATGCAGTTCGTCCAGGGCGCAGTGGCCAAGCTGCCGATAGCATTCGCGGTGATGGGGGGCGCCGCAGATTGGGCACACCACGATATCGTCATCATCCGTGAAGCGTTTCTTGCACACCGGGCAATGAACACCTGTATAGTTTGCCAAAAGATCAACTCCTGAGATAGAATTCCAATCGAATGCCGATACTTCTAAAATCTCATAATACAGAAAGATACTGGAAATTTCAAGGGCGTAATTATGAACATTTCGTATTGGGGCCCGGGAAAGCCTGCGGGAACAAGATTTTCTTTACATTTTACGGGGAAAATACTATAATATTTGCGTATATGAATTTTGCTAGATTTTAACAAGGAATGGTGCAACGGAATGTTACAATTTGAAGAACTGCGGCTGCGGCTGGAGGGGCATAAGGACGAGCTTGCCGACCTGGCGCAGGCGATCGGTTACGAAGGGCTCAGGCGCAAGCTGGCCGAGCTGGAGGAAAAGACCACTGTCCCTGGCTTCTGGAACGACGTGGAAAAATCCCAGCAGAACCAGCTCGAGACCGCCAAGGTCCGCGCCAAGCTGGAGGGCTGCGACGGGCTCGGCCGCCTTTACGATGACACGCTGACCCTCATCGAGCTGGCTAATGAGGAGGAGGACGAGTCGGTCTATCCGGAAGCGCTGGCGGATGTGGAAAAATTTGAACAGGAGCTGGAGACCCAGAAGCTTTCGACCCTGCTGACCGGCGAATACGATGCGAACAACGCAATCCTCACCTTCCATGCGGGCGCGGGCGGCACCGAGGCGCAGGACTGGGCCCAGATGCTTTACCGGATGTATACCCGATGGTCCGAGCGCCATGGCTATAAATATCGAATTCTTGATTATCTCGACGGGGATGAGGCTGGCATCAAGAGCGCGTCGATCCTGATCGAAGGCACCAACGCTTACGGCTTCCTGCGTTCCGAATCGGGCGTGCACCGGCTGGTGCGCGTCTCGCCATTCGATGCGTCCGGCCGGCGGCACACCTCGTTCGCGTCGCTCGAGGTCATCCCCGAGCTGCCGGATGACAAGACAGTGGAAATTGACCCTGAGGATATCAAGATGGAAGTGTTCCGTTCGTCCGGCGCGGGCGGCCAGCACATCAATAAAACCTCCTCGGCGGTGCGCCTCATCCATATCCCGACCGGCATCGTGGTCTCCTGCCAGAATGAGCGCAGCCAGTTCCAGAACCGCGAGATGTGTATGAAGATGCTGACCGCGAAGCTGGTGGAAATCAAGGAGCGCGAGCACCTCGAAAACATCAACGAGATCAAGGGCGAGCAGATGCAGATTGCGTGGGGCTCGCAGATCCGTTCTTATGTGTTCATGCCTTACACCCTGGCCAAAGACCACCGCACCGGTTTTGAGATGGGCAACATCAATGCGGTGATGGACGGCGACCTCGATGGATTTATCAACGCCTACCTCAAGGCGGCGAGCCTCGGCACGCTCGGCAGCGGCGGCGCGGACGACTGATCGGATGACGAAATTGGGGGAAAGCGGTATGTGGGCGGTCTATGCGGTTGGCTCGGCGGTGTTTGCTGCGCTGACCTCGATCCTGGCAAAGATCGGCATTGAAAATGTAAACTCAAACCTGGCCACCGCCATCCGGACAGTGGTGGTGCTGGTGCTCGCGTGGGGGATGGTGTTCCTGACCGGAAGCCAGAGCGGCATCAAGGATATTTCCCAGAAAAGTATGCTGTTCCTGGTGCTTTCCGGGCTTGCGACCGGGCTTTCCTGGCTCTGCTACTACAGAGCGCTGCAGATTGGGCAAGCGAGCAAGGTGGTCCCGATTGACAAATGCAGCGTGATCATCACGCTGGTGATGGCCTTTCTCATCCTGCATGAGCCGTTCACCGTGAAGGCGCTGATCGGATCGTTCCTGATCCTGGCGGGCACCCTGTTTATGGTACTGTAATAAAAATTGCACAAAGGCTCTCCGGCCTTTTCTGGCCGGAGAGCCTTTGTATATTTTCCGGCGGTTTCGGTCAACCTGAAACTGGGTGATAAAATATGGGAAAAAGAGCAATTTCAATCTATGTGGCGCTCGTCTTGATGTTCACGGGGCTGCTTTGCCGGATGTATATGCTTTCCGCGCAAGGGGATCTGCTCGCTTCGGCGGCGCATAGCCAGAGCACCTATCTTCTGGACGTAGACCGGACCCGCGGACTTATTTACGACTGTAATTTAAAGCCTTTGGTGGCCCAGAAGAAACGGACGGTGGCCGCGGTGCTGCCGTCGCCGGAGGCAAACGCCGCGCTCACAGTCGCAATCCGCGAGGAAGGCGAACAGTTCGATTTCGACCCGCAGGCGCAGAAGCCGTACACTGTACCTCTGGAGGAGGCTTCGGTCTATGCGAAAAATGTGGATATGTTCGACGTGGTACAGCGGTATTCGGACGGGCAGCTCGCTCCGCACATCATCGGTTACCTGAATCCTGAAAAGACCGATGGCGCTGCGGGGATCGAGATGGCTTACAACGATCTGCTGCGGCAGTATGACGGCAGCTTGCAGCTGCGGTATACGCTCGATGCGGTCGGCCGTACGATGTCGACCATGGCGCCTGAGGTGGTGAAAAACAACTACGAGAGCGATGGCGGCGTGGTGCTGACCCTAGACGCGGACATCCAGTGGGCGGCGCAGTATGCGATGCGGGAGGTGGAAAAAGGAGCGGCGGTTGTGATGGATGTGGAAAACGGGAACATCTTGGCTTCTGTTTCGATGCCCGCTTATGATCCAAACGATCTGGCGGCCAGCCTCAAGGACCCGGACAGCCCGTTCGTCAACCGTGCGTTTTCGCAGTACAGCGTCGGCTCTACCTTCAAGCTTGTGACCGCTGCGGCAGCGCTTGAATCTGGGATCGGACGTTTTGCGCCTTATAACTGCGAAGGATATATCGATGTGGACGGACATATCTTTTACTGCCACTGGCGCAACGGCCACGGCGAGATCGACATGAAAAAAGCGGTCGAGGTTTCCTGCAACCCGTTTTTTATCAATCTGGGGCTTGAAACAGGCGGAAAGCGGATCGTTTCAATGGCTCGTGACATCGGATTTACCCGCGCCGCGCAGTTCACCGACGACATCAAAACCCAGAGCGGCACCCTTCCGGACGAAGCGGAACTCGAGAACCCTGCAGCGGTTGCAAACCTTTCGTTTGGACAAGGAAGCCTGACCGCGACGCCGGTGCAGATCGCGCAGATGATCTGCACCGTGGCAAACGGCGGCTACGCGGTCACGCCGCGGCTGGTGGAGGGGTTTACCGACAACGGCCGCACCATCTATGAGCATGCGACTGCCTATGCGCCGAACAGGGTTTTTTCAAAGCGCACCTCGGACATCCTGCGGGAATTTCTCGTGGGAAATGTGGAGAACGGCAGCGGCAGGCCGGCCAAGCCGAATTACAGCACGGCGGGCGGAAAGACCGCTTCGGCGCAGACCGGCATCTACCGCACCCCGGGCGATGAGGACAGCGAGATCGTACACGCCTGGTTCGCGGGATATTTCCCTGCGGAATCGCCAAAATATGCGATTGCCGTGCTGGTGGAGGGCGGCGAATCCGGACAGGACGTGGCGGGTCCTATCTTTAAGCGGATCGCGGATGGGATTTACCTTTCAAAATCCTGACGGCGGCTTGTCTTTGCAGCTAAAATATGGTATGATATATTGGATAGAATGACTGCCTGAGGAGGGCGAGCCGATGCGAAATTACCTCGTTGTCACCGATTCCAATGCGGATCTGGTTCCCGGATATGCGGCCGCGAACGACGTCATTGAGATGGAGCTGACCTATACCCTGGATGACAAAACTTATTACTGCAACGATCCGGCGCTTTCCCGTCCGGAGTTTTATGCCCGGATGCGGGCCGGCAAGATGCCGATCACCGCACAGATCAATCTGGAGAGCGCGAAAGCGATCATGGGGCCCGCGCTCGAAGCTGGAAACGACCTGCTTTGCGTGATGTTTTCGTCGGCGCTTTCCGGCACTTACAACAGTGTGCGGCTGGCGGCGGAGGAGCTCGCGCAGGAGCATCCTGAGGCGAAGATCATCGTCCTGGATAGCTTGGCTGCTTCGGCAGGGCAGGGGATGCTGGTGGCGCGCGCGGTCGGCTACAAGGCACAGGGATTGACAATCGACGAAGCGGCGCGGCGCCTGCGCGCGGATATTCCACATCTGGCGCACCTGTTCACGGTGGACGACCTGAACCACCTGCACCGCGGCGGCCGCGTCTCGGCCGCGACAGCGCTTTTCGGCACGATGCTCGGCATCAAGCCAGTGCTGCACGTCGACGACGAAGGGCGTCTCGTCCCAACCGGCAAGGTGCGCGGCCGGCGCGCTTCGCTGCTTGCGCTGGTGGACGGGATGGAACAGCAGATCGACCGGGAACGCTGCGACTGCTTCGCCCTGAGCCATGGAGACTGCATTGATGACGCGCAGTTTGTGGCGGACGAGGTCTGCAAACGCTTTGGCCTGAAAAACTACACGATCAGCTATGTCGGCCCGACGGTCGGCGCGCATTCCGGTCCTGGGACTGTGGCGCTCTTTTTCTATGCAAAATATAAATAGGCGATCCACATTGATAAAGTGGATGGCAGCGCTGTTTACGGCGCTGATGCTGCTCGCGGGATGCGATGCGCCGGGAAAGGACGAGGGCCGCTACCATGCGGTCTATGCGGTCGCCGCGACCTTTCCGGAACGCGAACGGGACGAAATCGTGATCCGCAACGGCTGGTCCGCGCAGTATTGTGAGAATCCGGACGGCGTGTGGCTTCTGATGGCGGATGGCGAAGAGCCGTTTCTATTCACCGGGCCGTGCTGGCTGGTGCGCGGGCCACAGGCAAAGGATTACCCGGCCTACTGTGTGACAACCGGCTGGACGGTAGCGGGAATTCTTGCGGAAGAATGAAATCCGTAGTTGAAATCGTAGCTTTCCTGTGCTATAATATTCTGGCTATGTAAAATCAGCATGATCCATGTGTGCCCAGACATGCGGGTATGCGGGTCCTGTGCGACAGAGCGCCGTGAACCATGTCAGGCGGGGAACCGAGCAGCATTAAGCGGTTTGTGATGTGCGCCGCAGGTAATCTGCATGTCCGCATTTGTGGGCACACATTTTTGTGTCAAAAAACCGGAACGGAGGTGGGAGGAATGTATCAGGCCCTTTACCGCAAATGGCGGCCGAAGGACTTTGAGGATGTGGTTGGACAGGATCATATCACCGTAACCCTCAAAAATGAGGTGGCTTCGGGAAAATTCTCCCACGCCTATCTGTTCACCGGTTCGCGCGGCACCGGCAAAACCACCTGTTCGAAGATCATTGCCAAGGCGGTCAACTGCCTGCATCCGGTCGATGGAAACCCCTGCAACGAATGCGAGATCTGCCGCGGCATTGATGAGGGTTCGATCCTCGACGTGGTTGAAATCGACGCGGCCAGCAACAACGGCGTTGACAACATCCGCCAGCTGCGCGAAGAGGCGTATTTCATGCCTTCGGTGGCAAAATACCGAGTGTACATCCTCGACGAGTGCCACATGCTTTCGGCCGGCGCGGTCAACGCCCTGCTGAAAATTTTGGAGGAACCGCCGGAGCATGTCATCTTCATCCTGGCGACCACCGAAATCCACAAGGTGCTTCCGACCATCCTGTCCCGCTGCCAGCGGTTTGACTTTAAACGTATCAAATCCCGCACGATTGCCGACCGGCTTTTGTATGTGGCCGGGGAGGAGGGCTTTTTGCTCACGGACGACGCGGCGCTCCTGATCGCCCGCCTTTCGGACGGCGGCATGCGCGATGCGCTTTCGCTGCTCGACCTGTGCACCTCTTACACCGGTGAGATCAACGTGCGGACGGTGACTGAAGCGGCCGGGCTTGCCGGGCAGGGGCATCTGTTCGATCTCGCTGCCGCCGCGATTGCGAAGGATCCCACCGCCGCCTTGCGCACCGTCGAGGCGCTCAGCGAAAATTCGGTGGACTTCGCGCGGCTCACAGAGCAGCTTGTGGGGCATTTTCGCAACTTGATGCTTGTGAAAACGGTGAAGGAGCCGGAGGAGCTTGTGCAGGCGACGCCGGAGGATCTCGAACGCCTGCGTACGCAGGCGAAAGGGATCACCCTGCCGCAGGTGCTCATGGCGATCGACCTTCTGCAGGAGACGATGGGGAAAATTTCCCGTACCGCCTTTAAACGCACCGAATTTGAGATGGCGCTTATCCGCCTTTGCGATCAACAGCTTGGAGGCGGCCTGGAGGGCGTACTCGACCGACTGGAGAAGCTCGAACGCGCGGTGCGCACAGGCGTGCGGCCCGCGGCGCCGGAGCAGCCGGAGGCGGCAGCGAAGCCCGCGCAGGCCGGCGAAACGGCGAATTTGTCCGGGCAGGCGGCAGCGCCAAGCGCGCCAAAACCGGGAACCTCCGAAGTGATGCCGTTTCCCGACTGGGCGAAGGTGCTTTCCGAGCTGCAGCCGCACAACGGCGCGCTCTACGGCGCGATGATCGATTCGCGGGCGTATACGAGCGGCGACCTGATGCTGATCGACTGCGCGAACGACATGTTCCGCCAGCTTTTACGCACCAGCATCGCGGCAAAGGAGAGCTTGCGTGACGCGATCCTCGCGGTCACCGGCCGCAAATACAATCTGGGACCCTATAATCCCCAAAAGCACACCGTCGCCCAGAAAACGGACGACCCGCTCGAGGGACTTTTGAAGAAGGCGAGCGAACTGAACGTTCCGCTCGAACTCAAGTAAACAATATTTGGAGGAATCATAAAGATGAAAGCAAGGCTTCCGAAAGGCATGGGCGGCGGCGCCCCGAACAATATGAACGCAATGATCCGTCAGGCGCAGAAGATCCAGGAGGATATGCGCAAGAAACAGGAAGAACTGGCAGAGATGGACTTCAAAACCACCGCTGGCGGCGGCATGGTGGAAGTGACCATCAGCGGCAAGAAAGAGCTCAAGGAGCTGATCCTCAAACCGGAAGTGGTCAATCCGGACGACATCGAGATGCTGCAGGACCTGATCATGGCTGCGGTCAACGAAGCGATCCGCACGGTGGAGGATACAACCAACGCCGAAATGGACAAAATCGCGGGCGGGCTGAACGTTCCGGGCGTGGTTTAACCTTTCAAAGAGATGACATACAATGTAATACCGCTGACAAAACTGATCGAACAGTTTGAACGGCTGCCCGGCATTGGCCGCAAAAGTGCGCAGCGCCTGGCGTTTCATGTCCTGTCGCTGCCGCGGGAGAAGGCGCAGGAATTTGCGGATGCGATTTTGGAAGCGCATGACAAGATTAAAAAATGCAAAATCTGTCAAAGCTTAACCGAGAGCGAGGTCTGCCCGATCTGTTCGGATACGGCCCGTGACCGCGGCATCGTCTGTGTGGTGGAAAACTCCCAGGACGTGATCGCTTTTGAGCGCACCCGTGAATATCATGGGCTTTATCATGTGCTGCATGGGCTCATTTCCCCGATGGACGGGGTCGGGCCGGATCAGCTCTACATCAAGGAACTGCTTTCCCGCATGGGGTCCGGCGAGATCGCCGAGGTGGTCATGGCCACCAATCCGACCGTCGAAGGCGAAGCCACCGCGATGTATATCGCGCGGCTTTTAAAACCGATGGGTGTGAAGGTGACCCGGCTTGCCTATGGCATTCCGGTGGGCGGGAATCTCGAATACGCGGATGAAGTGACCCTTTACCGTGCGCTCGAAGGCAGAAGCGAGATATGAGGGAATTTGGATGTCAAAACTAGAAGGACGCGGCGCTGAAGAGCTCAAACGGATTGTCAAGTTCGGGATCACCGGCGTGGGGAACACGTTGGTGGATATGGCCGTCGGCGCGCTGCTTTTGTTTCTCGGCGTGAACGTCTACGCATCGAAATGCGTGGGCTACTGTGCCGGGATGCTCAACAGCTACCTGATCAACCGGAAGTGGACCTTCCAGACGAAGGACCGGTTCTTCAGCCTGCAGATGGTGCGTTTTATCGCCACCAACCTGATCGTCCTGGCGGTTAGTATGGTGCTCATCAAGGTGTTCGTGGAATTTTTGGCACTGAGTGATCTTTGGGCAATGTTGATTTCCACCTGCTGCACGATGGCGCTCAATTTCATCATCAGCCGGCTGTGGGTATTCAAATGACAAAACTGCGCATCCGCGCATGACAGAAGGAGGGGAGCCTATTGGAACGCGCTTCCACCAAAACGATCACCTTAAACCGCAAGGCGCGGCATGAATATTTTGTGGAGGACAGCTTTGAAGCCGGGATCGAACTCTGCGGCACCGAAGTGAAGTCGTTGCGCAAAGGCTCCTGCAACTTGAAGGACAGCTGGTGCGACATCGATCACGGGGAGCTTTACATCAAGCAGATGCACATTTCCCCCTATGAGCAGGGCAATATCTTCAACCGGGATCCTTACCGGCCGCGAAAACTCCTGATGCACCGGCGTGAGATCGCCAAACTTGCGGCGCTCGTGGCTCAGCAGGGTTATACGCTGATCCCTTTGTCTCTCTATTTCAAAGATTCCAAGGTGAAGGTGCAGCTGGGACTCTGCAAAGGCAAAAAACTGCACGACAAACGCGACGATATGGCACGTCGCGACGCGCAGCGTGACATTGACCGCGCTCTGCGCGATAGACAAAGAAATTAATTTCTGCTATAATAAATCCGGAGGATGACTGCCATCCTCTTTATGGGGTCGTAAAGGTTTCGACGGGGATTCTGAAGTATGAGTAGCGAGTAGAGGAGCATGACCTCTATAAAACATGACGTTTTTAAAGTAAACGACAACGATACTTTAGCTTTTGCGGCTTAATTAAGCCGTCGTCCTACCGCGGAGTACCACGGCCGCGGATAGGGCGTCGATTAGTGGTGAACGATCTTGCGGAGCGGCCTCGTACGCATGATTGTATCAGGGGATACCGAGCTGCGTAGCCTGTCGGCTGGCGACGCGGCAAGGGAATTTTAAAAAACCGACTGCACTCGGAGAAACTTATATGGACGGGTTTTCGGACAGGGGTTCGATTCCCCTCGGCTCCACCACTTACATCCGAGTATCTTTCCGAACCTTCCCTTGCAGGAAGATCGGAAGGGTACTCGGAATTTTTATTGTGCAAAATAATATTTAGATTGATTGTCACGTCGGCAGAGTCGTCGTAACAAATTACCTTGTCCACAAATATTTCAATCGCTTCCCGCTGCGTAGAAGTTGGGAGTGTGGAAAGATTTTGATATTTTTTGAGTGACGCAACGATATTCTCCAAAGGCATAATATCCCTGTTGGATTCATTTTCGCTTTTATGCAGTTCTTCCAAAAGCTCATTTTTTAGAGTTTCCAGTTCCACCAATCGCCCTTTAGTGGTTGTGGTAAATATGCCGCTTTCGATAGCCTGCATAATATTATCGATTTTAGCAGATACGTCGGTCAGTTTGCTTTTTAAGAATTTCTGACTATCTGAAATTTCGGCTTTCGATTTCTCCTGCGAATCAAAAAGTTTTTGCGCAACCTCCGGGAGTTTCTTTTCTGAAAACACTTCATTTTCTAAATATTCGATAACTGTAGACTCGACACGGTGGCTGGCAACAGCCCGCTTGTCGCAAGTGCGCTTTCTTTTTCTGGTAGCGCAGACATAAAAATAGTCGTAGCTACCTTTTTTATTTCTGGCGCTCTCTCCGACCATAGATCCGCCGCACTTCCCACAAACAACTTTTCCAGACAAAAGATAATCATGCTTTGCCTTGCCCGCACCGGGCCGACCAACGTTCGTTCTTTTCTTGTTTTGCACTTTGTAAAAAAGATCAGTGTCAATGATAGCCGGTATTCCACCTGGAATGCGAATAATTTCTTCGTCGGCTTTGTTTGCGTGGGTATTTCGCGGCCCCGATCGTCCATAGCTGGCAGAACGATTGTAAATAAAATTTCCTATATATTTTTCGTTCCTAAGAATATCAGATAAACTATTTTTACCAAAGCTTGTACCGCGTTTCGTTTTATATCCCAACGAATTTAAGCGATCAATAATTTTAGAATATCCCTCGCCGTTGGCGTACATTGTGAAAATGATCTTTACCGCCTCAGCTTCATGTTCGTTAACGATATAGGTATTATCGGATGCGAGGTCATAGCCAAGGGGAGGGGTTCCTCCTGTATGCTTGCATTGAAGGGCTGTTTCCCGCAAGCCTTTCATAGTTTCACGCGCGAGATTCTTTGAATAATATTCACTCATTCCTTCGAGCACCGATTCCAAAATGATGCTTTCGGGGCTGTCGTCAAGATTTTCCAACACAGAGCACAGACGAATTCCGCAGCGCTTCAATTTTCTTTTATAATAGGCGTGGTCGTATCTGTCCCGGCTGAACCTATCCAGCTTATGGATAATCACTGCCTCAAAAATGCTATCTTCTGCATCGTTCATCATCCGCAAGAACTCGGGGCGCTTGTCGCTGGTCGCAGACTGCGCCTTATCCGCATATATTTTGATAACTTCAAGATCGTGCTTTTCTGCATAGTCTTGACAGGCTCTCACCTGTGCGTCGATACTTTCATCCCTCTGGTTGTCCGAACTAAACCGGGCATAGATTACTGCCTTTTTCATAATACCCTCCAAAATTTTCAGAACGATTACTATATCTGTTAAATGCTAAACCTGATTCAGCACAATGTCTTGTGTCAATCCCTAAATCCACCAATATTATTTGCCATTATCGTGTAAAACTTCCATTGACGAATAACAACTGTTAGTAGTAAAATCAAATCATAAAAGAACATACGTTCTACATTTCAAAGAAAGGATTGACGACATGAGCAAACAGAGCTATAAAGACATCCAAAGTGATGCGCCTGCACGCCATATTTCTATCCACGCGCCCCGTGGAGAGAGGCGCGACACGTACCGCGATGCTGATAACTTAATGCCCTTGACCGACACAGAACGAGAATGGCTTATTGCGGTTGGCAGGGCACAACATAAACGGCATTCAGACGTTACTTATCTTTTGGCGGTTCTGGAGGAATATCTAGAGCTTTCAGAAGATTCAGAGCTCGTTTTTGATCTTCCGGAGAATGACTGCGGAACCAAATAAGAGCTTCACGCATTTCAGGATTCTTCAAAAGCTCGTCGTCCTCTGTGGCGGCGGGCTTGTTTTTTATGTCTGTATTGCCCAGGAGATAATCGGTCGACACGCCGAAGTATGCTGCTATCTTTTGGACAGTATCAGATTTAGGAACCTTCCCTATCCGCCAATTTGTTACATTGGATTTGCTTATTCCTAGATCCATAACCAGCTTCGTTGGGGTAATGCCAGCATCAGAACATAATGAACTGAGAATATCAAAAAACATGGGCGAACCTCCATATTGACGAGTTCGATTTAGAGAACTATAATATAATTAACAACACACAATTCATCCACGCGGAAAGGAGTTTGGAATATGGACAACAGAAAAGGGCGCTGCCCTGATTGCGCCAACTGCCCCAGCAATGATACATGTCGCCCCTCCGAAGAGGATCGTAAGAGACTGCAACAGTTATTTGATCAAGAAGAACAAGAGCCAGAAGAACAAAAACCCAAACTATCGTTCCCCGAGAAACATCCTGATTTCCCACTTTACCTTGCGCTGATAGCGTTAATAGCTTCTATTGCTGACCCTATTTTCAGGGCCCTAATAGGCTACTGATTGCTTGACTTCGAAAGGTGGTAATAACTTGCTTAAAAGATTAAACCGTTTCTTTGATGAACGAAGCGACACGGAAAATATGGTATTCGCTACAATCATTACCACAATTAATATTGTGATGATCATATTCCAAGTGCTGTTTTTAACAATCCTAGCGCCGCGATTAATACACTTATTGCTGTTAATATGCAGCACATAACACCCGCCTTCGCGGCAACGCTAGAATCTCTAGATGATTTTTCTTGTATCTTTGCAGAATGCAGATTTTCTAGGTATTCCATTATTGCATGCTTTCCTTCAAGAGAAATCGAAAATGTCGAACCGTTCCGTATGACGGAAGCATCCCCGTTAAAATGATGGTTAATGTAATCGGCCTTTTCAAGCGCATATAAAATTTCCTTTAACTCTAATTCGTCTACTTTTGGAAACCTTTCCTTTATGTCAGGGAAAGCTAAATTTTCATCTGATATTGTTTGTAAAATTGAATAGTATGTTTTGTCAAGATACATTCTGTCACCCCTGGCCCCGCTTCGGCGGGGCTTTTCATTTATGCCTATAGAATATGGATACCCACACAAAAGAGACAATCCATAATGACCCCAAGTAAGTCGCAACAAGTCCCAAAATATGAACCCAGGAAAAGTTTATTGTCGCTACAATCGCCATAGCTATTAAAACTATAATCGATAGGACAGACAGAATAAATTTAACCACCTGGCTAAAAAATGCGCCTCTGCTTACCGTTGCAATTGAAGCCACAGAAGCAGTTATGCAAACCGATATATAGATTAAAGGAATAGACATGATTACACCGTCCTTTTTTGCGTTATCCCATGAAGTTTATATTTTTTGCAAACCAATCAGAATATTTCCAATATTGTTCTTCCGTGGTAATTAAATCTCCGTTTTGATCTCGCCAATTTAAATCTTCTATCATTTCATCCCGGAAAACCTGCCGCAAAGATTCGACCTCTTCGGCGGTATACATCACAGAGATAGAATCTAACAGATCGCGGTTGGCCTGGGACAACTCGTCACATTCTTTTTGCAAGGGGTCTAATTGGTTTTGTAAATCTGTGGCGAGAAAATAATAGTTTTCGGCGGCAGCGTAATTATAGTTGTTTAAATACAGGATATAGCCAAAGGCCGCGACGGTTAGAAGCAATATTAACATAAAGGTTCGAAACTTTAAAAATCGAGCTTTGCCAGATTGGTTAATAATCAGATAGCCTTTTCCGGCAAAACGATATTGCCCGCAGCTTTTACAAAATTGATAATCATCGTCATTGTCAGCTCCGCACTTCCAACATTTTGTCATGGATATGCCCTCCCGCCATTTCGCTATCATTGATTCATTTTAGTTTCGAATAGATTCAAGAGAAAAATTGCCAAAGTTATCTAACGCTTTCGATATGTCTCATAATAAAATTCCCCTGTGGATCTTTTAAAGCGAGAACGCCGCTTTCAAACAATTCTTGTAGCAAGTTCGCGTCAAATAATACAGATGAATATAGTATTTTTCTTACCTTACTCCACCACACATTAACTCCAATCATGGCCCCTAAAACAGATATGAACATACACAGCATCCAATTGGGTGCAGAAACAAATAAACAGATAGAAGAAAGCACCAAGACAACCGATAGGGAAATTAGGCCTTCGTGATAAAAGACGGTAACGATGATTGAAAGAAG
Source organism: Anaerotruncus rubiinfantis (assembly GCF_900078395.1). Classification (NCBI taxonomy): domain Bacteria; kingdom Bacillati; phylum Bacillota; class Clostridia; order Eubacteriales; family Oscillospiraceae; genus Anaerotruncus; species Anaerotruncus rubiinfantis. The sequence goes on from NZ_FKLA01000008.1 coordinate 568,390, forward strand.
AAAAAATGAGATGTAGACCCATGAGAGCTTTAAGACAAATATTGCTACGGACAAAAAACCGATGGAGCATAAATAAGGTAAAAACATTAAAAGTCTTGCGTTTTTACTGAGATAGCAAGCGGCATCGTTCATGCGTGATCTAGCATAACTGCTAAATATTACCCGAACTTCCCCCGCCTTAATACTTCTTTGCATTTCAAGGAACGATTCAAAAGGAGTTCCGACCAAAGAATTTTCCATGCTTCAAGCCTCCGTCATTTTTACTACATTTGTTGAAAATAATTGTTCATACAGCTAAAGTTCTCTAAATCGTACCAAAACTCTTGACTGGTTCGATTTGGAGAACTATAATATAACTAAGCTATTAAACCCCACAAAAAACCAAGCCCCTCACTGGAGCGGTTATTCAGTTGGTTGGCACTTACAGAATAACATGTTTTTCGCGGTCGTTCAATAGCTTTTCTCACAAAAATAAAAGCAACATTTGCGCAGATTGTGAGAAAACCCGTTTACGCTGCAATAAAGCTGCCGCAAAGGCACGATCTCACGGGCCAAGTGTTTTCGTCTGCTTCGCGGGCGTGGTTAACCCGCTTATGCGTCAACAAGATTTTAAATGACGTGCGGATACCGTGTGGTGCGCGGTATGTCTTTACGGCAACTTTATTGCAGCGTGGGCGATGACAACAAAAAGGAGGTGTTTACCATCGTATCAGATTACTTTCTGGCTGAAATTGACCGTCAAAAGCGGCTGCAAAAATTGACCTATCGCGATATCGCGAAAAAAGCCGGAATCAATTATGGCACAATGCGCAAGTTCATGTGCGGCACATACAACGGCGATAACGAGCGAATCGCGGATCTGATCGCAGCCGTCCTAAAGATTGAGAGGTGAAGAAAGTGGGAACGGAAAGCTGTATGGAACCCGATGTGTACACAAAGAAAATCAGGGTTTTGCTGGACTTGAAAACCGGGAAGGTTTTACGTGAAGAGCTCATAGACTGCGAGCCATACCCAAACACAATGCGGCTTTTCGCGGAATGTCTTGTCCGACATGGATTCTTGGAGAAGATCAAGGAAGAATCCACGGCATGATGAATGTATCAAAGCTGTTTATCCGTCTGCAAACCGAATGGCAGGATAGGCAGGAACAGGAAGCAAAGATCAAATGGCTGGAAGGAGAGCAACATGTTTTGGAAATCCCTGAGAACTCAAAACGAAAGGTTAAAAGCCGCTGGGAAAGCGCTCGCAGAAAAATACAAAACACTTGAAAAGGAAAACGACGAGTTAACAGCTAAAGCAAGGTCGCTAGAAGGTAATCTCAACTCCCTGAAAAACGTGGTAAAGGTCTGTAAAGAACAGAAGTTTTGCGAGGTTTGCAAGTTCGGGGCAAGGCGAAAATGGAATGTATATATCCCTTTTGGCGGAATGCACGAATGCAGCGAAATGATATGCCTTAAAAATGTTTCATGCGAAGATTTTGAGAAGCAAGAGACTTGACGGACAAGCACCCCAAAAGAAAAAGGATGGTGAAAGTGAACTACCTAAAAAAACTACGCGGACAGCGCCCGCAAAGAGAACTTGCCCGCACCCTGAAAATTCGCGTCCCGGACTACTCCCGATACGAAACCGGCAAAGCGAACCCCACGCCGGAGCAGATGAAAGCCCTGTGTGAATTTCACTGCTGCAAAACCGGAGCGCTCTACGACCGTGAAGATTGGGACTATGACCTTATCGACCCCGTAAAGCCCCGTGAGACGCGCAGAAGCGGGAAGGGCACAGGGATATTAAAATTCTCCGTGCGGCTCACAGAGGGGCTTGCAAACCGCATTCAGGAGCAGTGCAGGACATTGGGAATGACGCAGGCGCAATACCTGAAACGCTGTGCTGACCTGATGGACAAGGAGTTGATCTCACATGAAGCTCTGCGACCATTACAAGAATGAATACTCCTGTCTGACCTGCCCATATCCGGCGGATACACTTCCCTGTGAAGAAAACGAACGCAAGATACAGAGTGAGCGGGATCGGCAATCCCGGAAAAGGCATTGGGAGGATCGGACGGAGCATCACCGAAAATATTACGCGGCACACCGGGAAGAAGTGATTCGTAAAAACCGGGAGCGGCGGCAGAAAAGGAGGGGACAAGCATGACGGCGGACGGATTGTTTTGGATGATGTTTTTCGCGGCGTGGTGTCTGTATCTGGCAGTCAGCGCGGCGATTATGGAGAGCCTGATACCGTGGATAAAAAAGAAACGCCCTGCGAGGCTGGCACCTCGACAGAGCGAACAAAGAAAATACCTTTAACCCCATTGTAAACATAGAAAGGCGGAAAGTCAAGTGTCATTGAAAAAAGTGAAGTACATAAATCGAAAAGCTCTGGCTATGATCTATCAGCTTCTTGCGAGCGACAACCAGCCGCCCGCAATTTATGAAGAAGAAAAGGCGTATTGGGTAACAAATGGATATGTTGTCTATGCATTCCGAAAGAACACATTTATTTTCAATCCAGCCATATTCAGGCCGTACGACATTGGGAGCTATATCGACCTCGTAAGAGAGAAGGCCACGACCGTAGTTCGCGTGAACAGTTTTCGTTCGTCAAGGAATGAAAAGGTAACGATTGCAAAACTCACCCCGGAAGATGGGAGCGAATGCGCGGTTTACGTCAATAAGGAATATCTGGATTCCTTTTCGAAGGAGTGCATGTTTTTAACAACTGGCAATCCGCTTGATCCTATTTATGTAAAGTCCTTTTATGGAGAAGAATGCGGAATCATTCTGCCGATCAGGGTATCAAGTGAAGGCTGGTGAAGTCAAGTGCAGGAAAACGGAATGCTGATCGGTGCAGATAGGTACGATGTACAATTGCGGGAACCGAAAATGACGAAATGCGCCCGCTGCGGGGAAGATGTACCGGAATATGAAACGGTCGAGATCGGCAAGGCTACCGTCTGCCGGGACTGCATAGCCGACTACTGCGACGATCTTTTCCCGGAGTATGGGCAACTCTACCTGAACGAAAATGCGAAACACTACATAGAAATCGAGAACATCCCACTTGACAGCGACGACCTTTATTTGAACTGGTGGTTTCACAATCTCGAACGCACTGACCGGCTGCGGGTCTTGCAGGGGATATACCTTTTGGAATCCGCATCGGTCGGCGGAGAAGAGTTGAAGGAATGGGAAAGAGCCTTTGTCACCCAGTCGGATGACTGGATCGGTTTTGTAAAGGATCACGCATGAAAAGCGGGGTCGTTTTAGACGTAAAGGAGGATTAAGGTGTTGTTTCAAAAAACAATTCCACGGCTGAGAGCCGATGACATTGAAGTTAAGGTTAAAAAAGTTACGGCAAATGGCGCGATCGCGCTGCTCTACAAGACCGCCCGAACGGATATGAAAATATTGGATGAATGCGCCGGACCGGAAAACTGGCAGGACGAGTACCGCGAGATCAAGGGCAACCTCTACTGTACGATCAAGGTGCGGAATCCTGAAACCGGCGAGTGGATCGGAAAGACCGATTGCGGTATTGAAAGCCGGGAGGACGATGAAGGAAACCAGAAAAAGGGAGAGGCATCGGACGCATTCAAGCGGGCGGGGTTTAAATGGGGAATTGGGAGGGAACTTTATACCGCGCCGTTCATCTTCCTGAATGTGCCAACGAAAAAGGTGGAAGGCAGTGGAAAACCACGGTATGAGCTGGAAAACACATTCGCACGATTTTCAGTGAAAAGCATTTCCTACGACGATGACGGCGCAATTCGTTCGGTTGTAATCGTGGACGACAAGGGCAAACAGGTATTTCCGGTAGGAAAGCAGGAACCGAAAAAGCAGGATATGCGCGATAAGGTCACAATAGATCAGATCAACGAGCTTTCTTTTGAATTACAGCGCACGGGCTGGAATGTACAAGGCATGCTTGATTACATAAATAAGAAACTGGGATATAGCTATAAACGGATTGAGGATTTGACCTTTGCCGGTTACAAGTTTATTCTCCCTGCGCTGAAAGGCAAACCGGACAAGGCGGCGCAATGAAACGGATCAAGTTTGATGATGTGCGGACACAGCAGGATACTACCGGGATGTGGCTGATGCTTAGAATTCCCCCAGCCTTCCGTTTACCAGCGCGGGTACTTTGTGGGGAAATAAATCCCGGTGAACTATACGTCGCAGAGATTAAGAAATTCAGGGAAAAGAGATCCTTAGATGCAAACGCCTACTTCTGGACACTCTGCGGGAAGCTGGCGGCAGTGACCGGTATTCCAAAGAATGAGATTTACCGTGAATACATTCGGGAAATCGGGGACAACTTCGACATTGTGCTTGTGAAGGCTGGGGATGTCGCGTCACGCAAAAAGCGCTGGGAGGCGCGCGGAATGGGATGGATCAGTGAGTTGGTTGGCCCTTCGGCAGTTCCGGGATATCTGGAAATTGCCGAATATTACGGTTCGTCGTCCTATGATTCAGCGCAAATGACCCGCTTGATTGATCTGGTGGTATTTGACTGCAAGGAGCAGGGAATTGAAACGGCGACGCCGGACGAACTGGCCCGGATGAAACGGGAGTGGAACCAATGAGCAGGATGTCTAAAGCATGTGATATCCCGCCAAAGGTCAAAGCCATTGTTTGGGAGCGTGACGGGGGCTG